>JARIEX010000069.1 GCA_031127095.1 Gemmatimonadota bacterium | reverse complement strand
TACATCGCGCGGGACTATCACAAGCCGAGCGACGAGGTGAAAGCCACGTGGGACCTCGCCGGCCTCGTGGACGACACGCGCCTGCTCTTCCGCGTGGCGCTCGCGGTGGCCGACGGCGCAGTGTGGCCCACGTGGAGTGCGGGCTCGGAGTTCCGCGCGCGGCGTGAACGCGCGCTACAGCAGGCGAAGACGGGGGCGACGCGGGAGACCGCCACGGACGCCGTGCGCACGCCGCTATCGATCGAGCGCATCACCGGTGGACCGTCGCTCACCGGCACCTCGCCCACATCGCCGCTCTGGTCGCCCGATTCGAAGACGCTCGCGTTTCTCTGGAACGACGCGGCGCAGCCCACGCGCTCGCTGTGGCTGGTGGCGCGCGACGCCACCACGCCGCGCCGGCTGCTGCCGGCGGCGGACAGCGCAGGCGTGCGCGAATTCGTGTGGACCCCTGACGGCACCGCGGTGGTGTACGTGCAGCGCGATGCCCTGAGGCGCGCCACCGTGGCCACCGGCGCCGTGCTCACGCTCGACGCAGGCGCCAGAGACGTGAGCGAACTCGACATCGCCCCCGACGGCCGCACGATCTCGTTCCTGCGCGACGGCGATCTGTGGCTGCTGCCGATCGCGGGCGGCACACCGATGCGCGCCACCCACGTGGCGGTGCCGCCGCTGGGGACGATCGCGCTGGGCACGTACTACGGGCGCGAGGTGGAGATCGGCGGTGCCACGTGGAGTGGCCCGACGCCGTCGTATGCGTGGTCGCCCGACGCGCGCACCATCGCGGTGCACGCCGTGGACCGCCGCGCCGTGCCGCGCTTCAGCATGCCGTACTATTTGGGCGACACGGTGCAGCTCAACACGGTGCGCCGTGGCGCGCCGGGACAAACCAACGAGACGCGCACGGTGGCGCTCTACGACGTGGGCGCGCGCACGCTATCCACGGTGGAGCTGCCCGACGCGAGCCGCACGCGCGTGGTGAACCTCGCGTGGTCCGCCACGGGCACCTTGCTGATCGACCGCGAGAGCGACGACGCCATCGACCGCACGATCCATGTGCTCACCCAAGCGGCGCCGACACCGCGCGTGGCGTGGCGCGACCACCGCGACACGCGCATCTACAACGACATCGCCTCGGCGTGGAGCGCCGACGGCCGCACGATCGTGCTCACGGGTGATCTCGACGATCGCTACCGTCTGTATCACGTGACGCCGGGGGACAGCACCCCCGCGCTGCTCACACCCGGCGCGCAGGATGTGGCCGGCGCGGGTATCCCGCGCGCCGCCACGCGCAGCATCGACTACGTGAGCTCCGCGCCGCGTCCGTCGGAGCGCCACGTGTTCCGCGTGAGCACGGGCGGCGGCGTGTCGCGGCAGCTCACCACGATGCCGGGCACGCATGCGCCGTTCGTCTCGCCCGACGGACGCACCATCGCGCTGCTGTCGTCGAGCGATCTGCGACCCACGGAGCTGTATCTCCTGGACGTGCGTCCGGGCGCCGTGGAGCGCCGCGTCACCACCTCCACGCCGCCGGTGTTCGCCACCGTGCCGTGGATTGCGCCGCAGTACCTGCGCATCCCCAACGGCGCCGACACGCTGCCGCTGCACATCCGTGTGTTCTATCCGCCGCAGCTGGACTCCACCAAGCGCTATCCCGTGCTCTTCGGCCCCGTGTACTCCAACACGGTGCGCAACCGATGGGGTGGGTTGAACGGCCAGCTGCAGCAGTTCCTCGCGCTCGAGAAGGGGTACATCGTGGTGCAGGTGGACGTACGCGGCAGCACCGGATACGGTCGCGAATTCCGTGAGAAGTTTCTGATGGACTGGGGTGGCGGCGACCTCGGCGATCTCGAGAGCGCCGTGACCTACATGAAGACGCTGCCGTTCGTGGACCCGGCACGCTTCGGGATCTGGGGGAGCAGCTACGGCGGGACGCTCACCGTGTATTCACTGCTCAAGAAGCCGGGGCTCTTTCAGGCGGGCGTCGCCGGCGCGGCCGCGACCGATCCCTTCCTGTTCGGGAGCGACGACGTGGCCATCGTCCGGCGTCCGCAGACGCACCCCGCCACCTTTGCGCGCGGCGCACGGCAGTACGCGGGCAATCTGCGCGACCATCTGCTGCTGATTCACGGCATGCAGGACGACGTGGTGCCGTTCTCGTCGGCGGTGGCGCTGGCCGAGGAGTTCATGCGGCTGGGCAAGGACTTCGACTTCGCCGTGGCCCCGGCCGCCACGCATGCCTGGACGCAGCGTCCGTACTACGCGGCGTACCTCTGGCGGAAGCTCGTGGATCACTTCGACCGGTATCTCGGCGCGGGCCCGCGCTGAGCGAGGCTCCTTGAGTGGCTGTGCAATGATGTACCTTGCCGGAATGCAGACATTCCTGAAGCATCCGCCGGTCGGCGCCGCCCGCACCGTACGACCGTTGCGGCGGTCGCGCGCCCGTCGCGCCGTGACCGCGCTGTTCCTGCTGTGCACCGCCGGCGTCGCCGCCGCGTGCGACGGCACCAGCGCGGCCCCGGCCGCCACGACGACGATCACGATCGGCGGCGTATTCTCGGTGTCGGGCAACTGGGCCACGTTAGGGGTGACCAGTAAGGCCGCGATGGAAGTGGGCATCGACGACGTGAATCAGTCGCTCGCGGCGGCCGGCAGCGGTCTGCGCTTCGCGGCTGAGATCATCGACACCAAGCTGGACACCGCGCTCACGCTCGCCGCCGTCCGCGCGCTGAAGGCGAAGCAGGTGGATGTGGTGCTGGGTCCGCAGTCCAGCGCCGAGGTGGCGGCACTCAAGGCGTTTGTCGATGCGAACGGGATGCTGGTGATCAGTCCGTCCAGCACGGCCGGTACGCTGGCGATCGCCAACGACAACATCTTCCGCCTCACCCCGTCGGACACACTGGAAGCCGTGGCGCTGGTCGCGCTTATGAAGGCCGACGGCGTGAAGACCGTGATCCCGTTCTGGCGCAAGGATGCCGGGAACGTGGGGCTGCAGGTGGCCACGCGGGCGCTGTTCGCCGCGGCCGGCACCGTGAAAGCCGGCGTGGAGTACGCATCCACGACCACCGACTACGCGGCGTCGGTGGCCGCGCTCAAGACGCAGGTGCAGGCGGCGATCGCCGAGCGTGGTGGCACCGCCGGGGTCGCGATCGCGCACGCCGGGTTCGACGAGGTCGTGGACATTTTCAACCTCACGTCGGGCGATCCCGTGCTGTCGGCGGTGCGCTGGTACGGCACCGACGGGACCGCCCTGAGCGAGCCGCTGCGCAGCTACACCAAGGCGGCGGCCTTCGCGAAGCAGGTGAACTTCTGGGCGCCCGTGCCCGGGGTGGACGACGCCGCGAGCGCGCGGTGGCAGCCCGTGGCCACGCGAATCGCGGCGGTGGCCAAGGCACAGCCGGATGCCTTCGCGCTGGCGGTGTACGATGCCGTGTGGCTCACGGCACAGGCGTATCAGGCCGCGGGGGGTCGGAGCACCCCCGCGGCCCTGAAGACGGCCTTCGTGACGGCGGCAGGCGGCTACTACGGCGCCACGGGGTGGACCAAACTCAATCCGGCGGGCGATCGGCAGTTCGGCAACTTTGACTTTTTCGCGATCACGCAGCCCACGACGGCCTACCGCTGGGATCTCGCGGCGCAGTACAACACGCAGAGCGGCGTCCTCACCCGGCGGTAACGCCAATGGCCGCCGTCAGCGGCGGCACTCCAGCATGATGACCGGCGGCGCGGCGAGAAAGACGTCCCACGCGCCGGGTGGCATCGCGGCGATCCCTTCGGGTGACACCTGCAGCGCGTGCCACTGGATGTCGCGCAACCCGGCGGCGTGCATCGCCGCCTCGTGCGCCTCGGTGCTCAGGCAGTAGTTCTCCAGGGAGAACGATCCGTCGGGGAGGTGGAACGTCCACGTGAGCGGCGCCCCGTCCCGTGCCGGGCCGCTCAGCGCGGTCTCGAACCCGTACCGGCGATACGACGGCGCGGTGGAGAAATCGCACGCCGGATTGGTGTTCACCGTGACGAAGCGGCCGCCGGGCTTGAGGTAGCGCGCGATGGCGTCGTACATCGTCTGTAGTTCCGCGCGGTCACGGGCGTAATTGAGCAGGTAGGCGGCCACCACGAGGTCGCACGCGCCGTGCCACGGTACCTCGCGCGCATCACCCACCTGATACGCGATGCCGAGCCCGTGCATGGCTTCCTGCGCGCGCGCCAACTCGATCATGCCGGCCGAGAGATCGACGCCCAGCACCCGCGCCGCACCACGCTGCCGCAGCAGGCGAGTGTAGAAGCCTTCGCCGCACGCGAGGTCCAGCGCCTCGAGGCCCGTGGGATCGCCGATCAGTTCGAGCACGCTGAACGATTCCAGATAGCCGCGCCACGGCTGTTGCTTCGCGCGCCGATACTGGTCGGCAATCGGATCGTAGTCGGTGGCCATGTCCTTTAACCATAGCGTTGGCTGGGAACCGCAACCAGCCGTGGCGCCACCCCTTGCCCGCGGCGGTCTGATCCTTGTGATTGCCGTATGCCCCTTCTCCTGCGCTTCCCTCGCGTCGCCCCGTGGCGCGCGCTCCTCGCGACCGTGCTGCTGTCGGCCTGCGGCGCCACCGAGACCGTGGCCCCCGCGGCCCCGCGCGTCCTCACGCTGGGCGTCGTCCAGTCATTGACCGGGCCGGCCGGCGTGTACGGCAAGAGCATCCTGGAGGGCATCGAGCTGGCCACCCGGCGCATCAACGCCGGTGCGGCCGCCTCCGGCGTGAAGGTGGCGTACACCGTGATCGACGACGGCGGCGCCACGGCCGCGTCCAAGGCGGCGTTCGCCGATCTCGTGGCGCGTAAGGTGGACGCGCTGATCGGGCCGACGCTGTCGAGTCTCGCCCCCGAGGGCCACGCGCTGGCGCAGAGCGCCGGCATCCCCGTGCTCGGCGCCACGACCACCGCGGTGGGCATCACTGACGTGGGCCCGTTCGTGTTCCGCATCGCGTTGGCGGAGAACGTGGTCGTGCCGGGCACGCTCGCGCGCGTCGCGCCGCTGCTCGCACTGAAACGCGCCGTGCTCATCCTCGACGGGAGCGACGCGTTCTCGCGCAGTTCGGCCGACGCCATGCGCGTGGGCATCGCGCAGCAGAGCGCGACGATCCTGCGCGAGATCGACGTGGCCACGCAGGACCTCGCCACGGAACTCGCCCGGCTGCAGGGACAGTCCTTCGAGGCGTTTCTGGTAACGCCGCTGGTGGAGAAGTCGGCGCCGGCGCTGGTCGCGATCCGGGCGGCACGTTTCCAGCAGCCCATCGTGGGCGGCAACAGCTTCAACACGCTCGATCTGGCGCGCATCGCCGGCATCGCCGCAGAAGGGGCCTACGTGGGCGCCGCGTGGAACCCGGGGTCCACGTTGCCGACCAGTGTAGCGTTCACCACGGCCTTTCAGGCGGCCTACGGACATGCGCCCGACCAGTTCGCCGCGCAGGGATATGCGTCGGTGCTCGTGGCCTACGACGCCGCCACGCGCACCACCGCCACGCTCACGCTGCGTGACGCGATCGCGGCCACGCGCGATCTGGACACACCGCTTGGCCTGCTCTCGATATCCGCGCGGCGCGAAGCGGTGCATGGGCCGGTCGTGCAGCAGTACCGGGGTGGCCAGCTCGTGGTGCTGCCGTAGCGCGCCGTAGACGCTCGCTGAACGTGCGTGTCGCGTTCAGCGCTTGTGCGTGTCGCGGAGCAGCGCCGGGGCGACGGGGTCGCCGGTGAGCGTGAGCAGGAATGCTTTGAGCTGCCCCCGCTCGTCACCGGTCAGATGCAGGGGGCGGATCTCCTTGGGGTCGCCCAGAAAGGTGCCGACCGGATCGCCGCCGCGATCGTAGAACGCGATGACCTCATCCAGCGTGGCCGCCTGCCCGTTGCGGAAATACGGCGCCGTCTGGGCAACCTGACGCAGCGCCTTCGTGCGCCAAAGGCCGGGCGGAATGGTGCGCGTGCAGAACGTGCGATCGTGCGCGACCGTGGTGTCGTCGCTGAAATGCCCGTTCACGCGAAAGTCGCCGCCGGCCACCGTGCTGTCGCAGATGAGCGCCTGATTGAAGGCGCGCCCCACTTCGGTGGGATCCGCGTGCGGTGAGCGTATGGTGTCCACCTGCAACCCGATCACGTGGAAGTCGTCGTCGGAGAACAACGGCGTGTTGTGGCATTGCACACACCCCGCCTTGCCGATGAACAGCGCGAGCCCGCGCTTGGCGTCCGCACTGATCGCGCCGGCCTCGCCGGCTACGTAGCGGTCGAAGGGCGCGTTGCGGCTCACGAGCGTCCGCAGGTAGGCCTCCATCGCCTTGCCGTAGTTGACCAGCACGCGATTGACGAGTTCGCGGTCGCCCGACGAGAGTCGGTTCCAGTTCGCGGTATCGGTGTAGGGTGACCCGGTGGACGGGAACCGCACGGTATCGCTCAGCGCACGATCGAGCGGCCAATCAGGAAACGCCGCCGCGTACTCGGCCCGGTAGTGTCGTTCGATGAGATGCACCAGCTGCAGCCGGCTGCCGTTCTGTACCGGCGGCCCCTCGGGCTCGCTCTGCGCGTCGAACCACTCGGAATCCGAATATCCGTCGTTCTCGCGCCAGTGCGCCTGCGTGCGTGCATTCACGTAGAAGACCGTGTTGACGATGCTGCTGGCGTTGCGCGTCATCCACTTGGAGCCCAGCGACGTGGCGTGCGGGACCGGTCCCCCATTGTCGGATCGCGTGTCGATGAGCCACACCGACTCCGGCATGTGACAATCCCGGCAGGCGATCTTGCCCGTCTCGCCGATCGCGCCCAGCTGTCCCTCGCGCGGGGTGCCCGCCTGAATCGGGCCGGAGATACGCGCGTCGAAAAACAGCTGCTGCCCCAGCGCCGCCGCCGCCGGCACATCGCGATACCGGTTGGTGGTGTTGACCGGTAGCGCAGGCAGCGGCGAGAGCGACTGGATCACTGCCCACTCCTCGCCGGTGAAGCCATCGCGCGAGCGACAGGCGGTCGCCGCGACAAGCGCCACGAGGACGAGGCCGGACCGGCCGAGGTACCGCAGGGGAGTATGCATAGGGTCCAACCTACCGCCGAAGCCAGTGTGCTGCGCGCTCGGCGATCATCAGCGCGGGGGCATTGGTGTTGCCGCTGGTGATGTCCGGCATCACGCTGGCGTCGGCGATACGCAGACCGGCGATGCCGCGGACACGAAGTTCGCTGTCGACCACCGCATCCGGGTCGGTGGCGTGCCCCATGCGGCACGTGCCCACCGGATGGAAGATCGTGGTGCCGATGTCCCCAGCGAGCCGCGCCAGTTCGTCGTCGGTCTGGAACTGCACCCCCGGCTTCACCTCGCGCGGCCGGTAGCGTGCCAGCGCCGGCTGCGCGGCGATGCGGCGCGCGAGCCGCAGGGAGTCGGCGGCCACCTGCCGGTCGGCGTCGGTGGAGAGGTAGTTGGTGGTGATGGCCGGCGCGTCGCCCGGGTGCGACGAACGGATCTCCACCGTGCCACGCGATGTCGGATTCAGATTGCAGACACTGGCGGTGAACGCGTCGAAGCGATGCAGCGGCTCACCGAAGGCGTCGAGCGACAACGGCTGCACGTGGAACTCCACGTTCGGCCACGCGAACGCCGGCGACGTGCGGGTGAAGCAGCCCAGCTGCGACGGCGCCATGCTCATAGGTCCGCGGCGACGCCACGCGTACTCGAGCGCCATTTTCGTCGTGCCCCAGAGCGAGTGGGCCATGGTATTGAGCGTCGGCACACCCTCCACCGCGAAGACGGCCCGGATCTGCAGGTGATCCTGCAGATTCGCGCCCACGCCGGGCAGCGCCTGCGTCACGGGGATGCCGTGCCGCTGCAGCACGGCACCGGGGCCGATCCCCGAGAGCTGCAGAATCTGCGGCGTGCCAATCGCACCGGCGGCGAGCACCACCTCGCCGGTCCCGGCGCGCCCCCCGTCGCGCAACGACGCCACCCGCACGGCACCGAGCCGGCCATCGCGCGTGGCGGCGCGGAGTTCGACGCCCGTCGCGAACAGGCCGCGTTCGTCGCGTGCCGTGAGCACCTGCGTGACGTGCTGCCCGGTCCAGACGGTCAGGTTCGCCCGATGTTGTACGGGGCGCAGAAAGGCTTTCGTGGTATTCCAGCGTACACCGCGACGCTGATTGACCTCGAAGTATCCCACCCCCTCGTTGTCCCCGCGGTTGAAATCCTCGGTGGGCGGGATCCCCGCTTCCTGCGCCGCCGCGCCGAAGGCCTCCAGGATCTCCCATGACAGCCGCTGCCGGTCCACCCGCCACTCGCCACCCTCACGCCCGGCCGTCGGGCGGCCAGCCGCCGCCCCGTGGTGGGCATCGGCGCCGCGCCAGTGATCTTCGTGGCGCGTGAAAAACGGCAGGCAGGCATCCCAGCGCCACTGCGGATCACCGGTGACATCGGCCCAGTGATCGTAGTCGCGGGCCTGTCCGCGCATGTAGATCATGGCGTTGATGCTCGAGCAGCCCCCGAGCACCCGCCCGCGCGGATAGCGCAAAGCGCGGCCGTTCAGCCCTGCGTCCGCCTCGGTGCGATACCCCCAGTCGGTGCGCGGGTTGCCGATGCAGTAGAGGTAGCCAAAGGGGATGTGCACCCAGAGGTAATTGTCCGAACCACCCGCTTCGATCAGCAGCACACGCTTCGTGGCGTCGGCACTGAGCCGGTTTGCCAACAGGCACCCGGCGGTACCGCCACCGACGATGATGTGATCGAACACCGCCGCGGACGCCGATGGATCAACCGGTTGCCCGCTCATTGCGACGCCCGCGCGATCCGCTGCCCCCGCATGATCACGCCGTACACCAGCGCACTGACCGCAAACGTGACGAACCACGCGTACGCATACAGCGTGTCGAACAGGCCGGGATCAGCCACGAGGCCGCCCGGGGTGACA
This sequence comes from Gemmatimonadota bacterium, assembly GCA_031127095.1. Classification (GTDB taxonomy): domain Bacteria; phylum Gemmatimonadota; class Gemmatimonadetes; order Gemmatimonadales; family Gemmatimonadaceae; genus Gemmatimonas. The sequence goes on along the minus strand of JARIEX010000069.1, from coordinate 7,819 downwards.
GCGGCCCGCAGGAATCCGGGCACCACGGGCAGGACGCCCAGCACGAGCGCGATCAGCGCGCGCGGATTCACCCCGTGCCAGTAGCGGTACGCGCCGTCCGCGCGGAACAGATCGTCCACCAGCAGCTGCTGCCGGCGGATGATCCAGTAGTCCACGATCAGAATGCCGCCGAGGGCGCCCATCAGGCTGGAGTACCCCAGCAGCCACGTGAAAATGTACGCCGCGGCATCGGCGTAGAGCCGCCACGGCATCATCAGCACGCCGATGACGGCGGTGATGAGTCCACCCGTGACATAGCTGATGCGGCGGGGGGCGAGATTCGAGAAATCATTGGACGGCGACACCACGTTCGCCGCCATGTTGGTGGTGAGCTGCGCCGCCAGCACGATCAGCGTGGCGAAGACGATCACCCCCGTGCCCCCGAGGCGCGTGACCAGTACGATGGGATCCCAGATGGGTTCCCCGAACACACCGATCGTGGCACTCGTGACGGCCACACCGATGAAGGCGAACGCCGTCATCGTGGTGGGCAAGCCCAGTGCCTGCCCCAGCATCTGCGACCGCTGGCTTTTCGCGTAGCGCGTGAAGTCGGGAATGTTGAGGCTGAGCGTGGCCCAGTACCCCACGTTGGCGGTGAGCGCTGCGGGGAAGATGCTCCAGAAGCGCTCGTGCCCCTTGGTGAGCGACGTGGACTGCGCGAGCACGGGACCCAGCCCCCCGCCCGCACGCACGGCCCACAGCAGCAACAGCGCGCCCCCGGCCAGCAACAGCGGCGCGGACCACGCCCCGAGCCGCTTGATGCCGTCGGTGCCCTTCAGGATGATCGCGACCTGCACCAGCCAGAACATGGCGAACGCGATGGCGGTGTGTGCCCCGATCCCACTCCAGCCGCTCCAGAGCGCCGACACCAGCGTGTCGAGCGCCAGCGCCCCAATCCACGTCTGGATGCCGAACCAGCCGCACGCGACCGCCGCGCGCAGCAGCGCCGGCACGTTGGCGCCGCGCACGCCGAAGCTGGCGCGACAGAGTACCGGGAAGCTCACCCCGTACTTGGTGCCCGCATGCGCGTTCAGGATCATCGGGATCAGCACGATCACGTTCCCAAGCAGGATCGTGAGCATCGCCTGCCACCACGTCATCCCCTGCGCCATCAGGCCCGAGGCGAGGGTGTACGTGGTGATGACCACACTCATCCCGATCCACAGCGCGGCAATGTGGTACGTGCTCCACGTCCGGGTGGCGGGCGTGGTGGGCGCGAGGTCCGCGTTCCACAGCGAACTCTCGGTGATCAGCCGCGCGGGAGGGGGCGTGTGCGTCACAAGGAGGCGACCGCCGCGCTACTGCGGCGGGACCGGTCCGCGGGGCGAGGCCACGCGGGGGTCCTTCTTCCACTCCTGCTTGTCCACGCGGAACTCACTGCGCGGGCGCAGGTTCCACTCGAAGAACGTCCACGTGCGGTTCCACGAATCGATCTGCTCGGGCGTGTCGTCGCGCTCCATGCTGGACGCCGTCACGCGCCGGTTGAACGTGTGCCCGCATCCGCCGGCGCCCTGCGGCGGATTCACGTAGATCTTCGTTTCGGCCAGATCGGGCTTGAGCGCCCGCAACGTGTACACGAACTGCTGATCTTCGCGGAAAAACACGTCGCAGTCGTTGGTGGCCACGTGCACCAGCATCGGCACCTTCAGGTTTTCCGTCTGGAACACCGGCGAGCGCTTGATGTACTCCTCGACCTTTTCGAACGGCAGCCCCTGAATGCCTTCTTCCGCCGCGTAATCGCGCTGATAGCTCGGCCCGTGGTCGGAGAGCCGGAAGAACAGGTTGGTGACCGGCACCATCGCTGCGCCCGCGCGGAACGGCTGGTCGTCGCGGAAGAGATTGTGCGCGGTGATGAAGCCGCCGTGACTCCATCCCATCATCCCCAGCCGATCCATGTCCACGTAGCCCACGGTCTTGAGGTAATCCACCGCCGAGAGCGCGTCGTCCACTTCCATGCCGCCGTAGTCGATCTTGCGGTGAAACACATCGCCGTAGCCGGTGCTGCCGCGGTAGTTCGGCGTGATCACCACGTACCCGCGGGCCACCGCGTCGCGCACGAAGGGCCACATGGACAGCCCCCAATTGGAGTGCACCCCGCCATGCACCCACACCAACGCCGCATGCCCCGCGGCCTTCTTGGAGAGCGGCGCGAACAGGTACGCCGGAATCTCGAGCCCATCCACGCGGCTCTTGTACGACACCACCGAGAAATCCATCACGCCCTTGGCGCGCGCCGCGTAGGCGCTGTCCACGCCTTGGCGATCACGGATCTGACGGTCGCAGTTGGCCCCGCACCCGGCCAGATCGGCGGGATCCTTGCTCACGAACAGCGCGCGCGCACGGGCCGTGTCCGTGATGACGACACCGCGACGCGCCGGCGGAGTCGTGGTGGCCCCCTGGGCCGGCAGCACCGTGGAGAGAACGGCCGAGCACAGCATCGTGCACGCGGCGACGACGAAACGGGTAGAGAGTCGCATATGGGTCATGAGTTGGTGTGTGCGCATCGATCAGCGGCGCACGGCGGTGAGGTCCATGAATTGCCGGCGCACGGCGGTGGCTTTGCCGGCGCGTTCCAGCGCGGCCCAGAGGCGCGCCACGGTTTCCCGGTCCACGAGACCGGCAGGTGATCCGCCGTCGTCGGGCGTGCCCATGCGCTCGCTGGTGCGAAACGCATCCACGGCCGCGACGACATCCGGTGTGAGCACATTGGATTCGGCACCGCCCGCAGTCACGGTCGCGCCCTTCCGGTAGAAGCCGAGCACGTTCAGCATGACCTTGAGCTGCAACACGTCGCCACCGGCGAACTGCTCGATCGTGCGGAAGCCGAGCGTCTCGGAAATGGTCTCGTAAATGCGCCGCAGCTCCCCCACGGGATCGGGGTTCTCGCACACGTTGATGTTCACCGTTTCGCCGTCGGTGCGGCGGGACATGCCGGGGCGCGCATCCGCCACCACGACCGCGGCCGACGTGCGCAGGCCGTGCCGCTTGTCGCCGCCGAGTTCGTAGCCGGCCTGAATGGCGGCAATGAGCCGGTCACCCAGATGATACGGCGTGCCTTCACTGGCTTCGAAGCTCGCCGCGACCGCGGCGATGACCTCGGGGCCCACCAGGATGTTCCCCTGCGTCACATAGTTCGTGCCGGTCCGATGGCCGGCCCACGCTTTCGGTCCGGTGCCGGTGTGCTGCGCCGTCCGCCCGTCGATCGAGATCACGCCGATCTGCCGCGCCTCCCGGCCGGTATCGGCGGCGGTGAGCCGCTTGAGCGCGGCCTCCGGCGCTTCACCCTTCGCCAGCGCGTCGAGCAGTTCATTGCCGTATTCCGTGCGCGTGGAGGCTTGGGTGGCCACCGCCCCCACCCCCTTCCGCACCCACGGCACCCCATTGCCGACGCACGGCCGGCGGGTGGTCACGGCCACTCCGACCTCGCCGGTGCGTGGATCGATCGCGGCGATGGAGAACGTGTGGAACACGAGGCCATCGCGCCACGCATACGGCTCCTGCGCGCGCACGGGGGCAGGGGCGATCGCGGCGACGGCCGCGGCGAGCATCAGCAGACGAAGGCGCATGGGACTCCTTGGGTGGACAACACAACGGCGGCCGGGCCCCGCGCCAACACGGGACCCAACCGCCGCAATAGTACCGCCGGCGTCCGCTGCCGGCTACCGCGACCCACTAGCGATGCTGACGCGCCCGCGTGAGGTGCGGCACGAGGCCGAGCAGGCGCTGGACGAGCATGAGCTGGGCCCGGTGATGCATCTCGTGCTCCTTCACGCCCAGCAGCATTTCGAAGCGCGACTTGCTCACGTTCGGCAGCGCCACGAGTTCGTCCAGCTGCTCGTCCGTGATCGCGTCGAGATGCAGCGCGAACGACTCGCCCCCGGCGATCAGCGCGTCCACGATGGTGTCCTTCGTGGTGAGCTCGGCCGCCATGGCGCCCGCGGCACCGAAGTACCGATGAAAATCGGGGACCGACAACTCGTGCTTACGCTCCACGAAATGCACCTGCTCGGCCCAGTACGGCCCCGTCGCGATGTGCGCGAGCATCGCCGCCACCGTCATCGTGTCCGGCGTGGCCTGAAAGCCGTACTGATCCGCCGGAATCTCCTCGGCGATCTGCACGGTGTTCTTGCGCACCGTGCGCCATGCCGCTGCCATCTGCGTTCCACCGTAATGCTGCACGTCGAATCTCCAATTGGTCGAGGGCCTGCATCTTGCGAACCCGTAATGTCACCCGATCCGCTTGCCGATGCCATTCCGGCGGCTCCCCCAAGGGTCTGGCCCTAGCGCAGCACCGCGATCCCGAGGCACATCGCAAGCATCAACGCCGCGGGCACGGATTTGCGTGCGGGATCCTTCACTCTCACATGCATCACAATCGCGCCGACCATCAACCCCGCCACCACGGTAGCCGCCAGCTGCGCCGGCATGGGCCACCGCAGGGAGGCCAGCAGGATCACGCCCGCCGAGATCTTGAGGGCGCCCACCACGTAGAACATGAAGCCGGGCAATCCGTAGGCGGAGAACTCCTCCCGCAAGGTGTGTGCCGTCCCACCGCGGTAGGCGGTGTGGGTGCGCGCGCGGAGGAGCCAGACATTCAGCAACCCCAGGCCGACCACCACCAGCAACACCCGACCAATCAGGTCCATCGTCATCGGTACCTCCTGCGCACAAGGGATCGGACGTGGGCCGGTCACCGCGCCATCGCGGGGAACCGCTCATGACCGCGGCATACATCGGTGCAACGATCCTGTCGGCGATTGTGTTTCTGTACTACGGCGCGACGTGCCTGTTTGCCAACGGCATGGCCGCGGAGTTTGCCCGGTACGGCCTCAGCCGGTACCGGCAGCTGACCGGCGCCCTCGAAATGCTGGGCGCCCTCGGACTCGCCGCCGGTCAGTTCTTCCCCATCCTCGCCGTCGTCAGTGCGGGCGGACTTGCACTCCTGATGGCGCTTGGCGTGCTCACCCGCGTGCGCGCGCGGGATTCGCTGGCCGAGACCCTGCCCGCCGGCGTGCTGATGGTCCTCAACGCATGGCTGGCCGTGCAGGCGTGGCGCGCCTAGCGTCGCACCGAGCGCGGCGCGCGCGGAGACACGACGGGGCACGCCGGCCGTTCGCGATGCATGTTTTGGCATGCGACTCTTCCCATTCCTCCCGATTCTCCTGCTCGGCGGGCGCGCCCTCTCCGCCCAGCCGGCCTCGCCCGCGCCCACGGCGGCGGAGTACGTACTCACCGAGTCGATGATCCCGATGCGGGATGGCACGCGACTCTACACGCGCATCCTCGCCCCCACGAATCCGGCCAGGCCCCTCCCCTTCCTGTTCCTGCGCACACCGTACGGGGTGGACGGCAACACGCCGGCCCGGGTGGCGGCGAACTGGGGATTCATGGCCCGCGACATCGCGCGCGACGGCTACGTGTTCGTGTTCCAGGACATCCGCGGCAAGTTCAAGTCGGAGGGCCAGTTCGTCATGCAGCGTCCGCCGCGCGCGAACCGCGCGGACCCGAAGGCGATCGACGAAAGCACCGACGCCTACGACAGCATCGACTGGTTGCTCACGCACGTCCCCAATAACAACGGCCGCGTCGGCATGACCGGCGTGTCATATGACGGCTGGACGGCGGCCATGGCGATGCTCGATCCGCACCCGGCACTCAAGGCCGCGTCACCGCAAGCGTCACCAGCCGACATGTGGAAGGGCGATGACTTCCATCACAACGGGGCGTTCCGTCTGAGCTACGGCTTCGAGTACGCCACCATGATGGAGACCGGCAAGGACGTCAAACAGTTCAACATGGACGCCTTCGACACGTATGAGTGGTATCTCCGGCTTGGGTCGCTCAAGACGGTGAACGACCGTTTGCTCAAGGGATCGATTCCCACTTGGAACGACTTCGCGCAGCATCCCAACTTCGACGCGTTCTGGAAGCGGCAAGCGATGGCCGGCTACCTCGACAAGGTGACGGTGCCCGCGTTGCATGTGGCGGGGTGGTGGGATCAGGAGGACTTCTACGGACCGGTCACGATCTATCGCGAGTTGGAGAAGCACGATCACGAGGGGAAGAATGTCCTCGTCGTGGGGCCATGGAATCATGGCGGCTGGATGCGCGGTGAGGGCGCAGCGCTGGGCCCGATCCAGTTCGGGCAACCGACCGCACGTTTTTTCCGGGACTCCATCATGGCGCCGTTCTTCGCGCGCCATCTGCATCCGGAACAGCGCGATGTGGCCGGATGGACGCTGCCCGAGGCGCTCGTGTTCGAAGCCGGCAGCAACGTGTGGAAGCGCTACGACACGTGGCCGCCCAAAACCGCGGTATCGGCGCGCAGTCTGTACATGCGCGAAGGGGGCGCGCTGGCGTGGGAGCCACCGACCGCGACCGCACCAGCGTACGACGCCTACGTGTCCGACCCGGCCAAGCCGGTGCCCTACCGCCAACGGCCGGTGCAAATGACTTACGGCCCCGGCTCCACGTGGAGCACCTGGCTCACCGAAGACCAGCGCTTCGTCCACAATCGCCCCGACGTATTGAGCTGGGAGCTCCCGACGCTCACGGAGGATCTTACGATCGCCGGCGATCTGGCGGTCACGCTGCACGCCGCCACGAGCGGCACGGATGCGGACTACGTGGTGAAGCTCATCGACGTGTACCCGGACTCAGGCATGAAGGAGCTCCGCATGAACGGGTACCAGTTCATGGTCGCCAACGACGTGTATCGCGCGCGCTTCCGGAAGAGCGTCGAGAAGCCGGTGCCGTTCGTGCCGAACGTGGCCGAGGCGATCACGATCGACCTGCACACGCAGGCGTACACGTTCAAGAAGGGGCACCGCGTGATGATTCAGGTGCAGAGTAGCTGGTTCCCGCTGATCGATCGCAACCCGCAAACCTTCGTGCCGAACATCTTCGAAGCGAAGCCGAGTGACTTCCGCGCGGCCACGCAGCGCATCTATCGCAGCAAGTCGAAGGCCTCGAAGATCGTGCTGCCGGTGGTCACGGGCATTCGACCGTAGGGTTCACGGCTTATCCGTGTTTTTTCCGTGTTCTCCGCAAAATCCGTGTTCCGGCTGTTTTCGATCTATCCCTGCCACCACCGGTGGTGCCAGAGCGAGATCGCAACTGCCGGAACACGGATAAGCGCTACCGCCGCGTCGGCACCAGTACGGCGCGTTCTTCTGGCGATACGCGCACGACGCGCAGGGACTGCGAGGAGGCGTTGGGCTGGCCCGGGAGTTCGAGCACGATGCGATAGTCGCCCGTCTCCACGAACGACGCGCGCGCGCCACCGAAGCCGCCACCACCACCGCCGCCGAAGCCCCCAGGGCCACCGGCCGCCGGGGCACGGTTCTGCGCGGCGATCAGGGCCTTGGCCTGGTTCTCCGGCGTGCCCGTGCTGTCGGCCGCGCCACGCGCTTCCGCCGGACGGGCGTTGAAGCCCGCCGGAAAACCGGGGTCGCTGATGGTGCCAGTGAACTGCGGCCCGCCGCCGAATCCACCGCCGGGTCCACCGCGACCACCGGTGTTCGGTCCCTGCATCTGCGCGCCCGTCGCCTGCAGGTTCCACGTGACCGTGTTGAGGCCGGCCGTGTTGGTGCCGAGCAGTCGTGCGACCGTGTCACCGGCCGCGTTGAGCACCGTAATGCGCGGCGCACCGCCGGTGACCGGAGCGGCGAGACGATAGGTGATGGCCGCGCCGGCGGGCACACGGTCGCCGCGCCACATGCGCTGCGCACGGGGCTCCGATCCCGGCGGACGCTCGCCATACTGCAGCGCCACGGTGGGC
>JARIEX010000068.1 GCA_031127095.1 Gemmatimonadota bacterium | reverse complement strand
AACGCCGTTTCCTGCTAACGCCGCTTTCTGCCCCGCGCAGGCGCCCTTGACGCCGCCCGTTGCCGGCTGGAAGATGACTGCATGACGCCCTTCTCTTCTGTCGCGCTCCGGCGCGCTGCGACGCTCGTGCTGTCCGCGGGCCTGTTCCTGTCCGCCGCCTGCCGGACGACGCCCCAGTTCATCCACCCCGACGGGCCGCCGAAGAATCCCTTCTCCCCGGCGGTGCGCGTGGGGAACCTCGTGTTCGTGTCGGGGACGCTGGGGACGAAGGCCGATGGGACGCTCGTGCCGGGCGGGATCACCCCGGAAACGCGGCAGGTGCTCGAGAACATCAAGGGCACCCTCGCGGCCGCGGGGCTCGGCATGGACCGGGTGGTCAAGTGTACGGCGTTCCTGGCCGATCTGGCGGAGTGGCCGGCGATGAACGAGGTGTACCGCTCGTACTTCGCCAACGGGAATTACCCGGCGCGCGCGGCGGTGCAGGCCACGCTGCTGTACGGCGCGCGGGTCGAACTGGAGTGCACGGCGGCGGCGAAGTAGCCGCCGCCGGACCGTCGCCGGCTACTCCTCGGCGGCCAGCCCGTCGAGGTTGTAGCCGAGCGCGCGCAGCTTGGAGGCCATGTCCTTCTTTTCGGCCGACTTCACGTACGCTTCTTCCGCTTCGACCGTCTTGTTCTTCACGAGGTGCATCAGCGCATCGTTCAACGTTTCCATGCCCAGTTTTTTTTGGGTCTGGATGATGTTGTTGATCTGCACTGTCTTGCCTTCGCGGATCATCGAACTCACGGCCTTGTTCACCAGCAGGATTTCGCGCGCCGCGACGCGTCCGCCGCCGATTTTTTTGCACAGCGTCTGCGACACCACGCCCTTGAGCGATTCGGCCAGCATCACGCGGATCTGATCCTGCCGGTCGGCGGGGAACTGATCGACGATGCGATTGATCGTGGACGCTGCCGTCGACGTGTGCAGCGTGCCGAACACGAGGTGACCGGTTTCGGCGGTCTCGAGGGCAATGGCGATCGTTTCGAGATCGCGCAGCTCACCCACGAGAATGATGTCGGGATCTTCGCGCAGGGCGGCCCGCAACGCGCTCTTGAACGACTGCGTATGCACCCCCACCTGCCGCTGCGTGATCAGACATTTCTTGCTCTGATGGACGAACTCGATCGGATCCTCGATCGTGATGATATGATCCGAGCGTGAGCGGTTCACGAGATCCACCAGCGCGCACAACGTGGTGGACTTACCCGACCCGGTGGGGCCCGTGACCAGTACCAGCCCCTTGGTGAGCGCGCACAGCTGCTGCACTTCCGGGGTGATCCCCATCTGCTCCACCGTGACCGTGGTGGTGGCGATGGTACGGATCACGGCGGCCACGCCGTGGCGGTCACGCAGCACGTTGACACGGAAGCGCGACACGCCGGCGATCTCGTGCGCGAAGTCGGTGTCCCACGCCGCGTCGAACTCGGCCTTGTTCCGGTCGGGCATGATCGACCACAGCATCCCGGACACCACGCCGTCGTCCAGCACGGCGTGCTCCTCGATCCGTATGAGGTCGCCGCCCATGCGCAAAATGGGGCGCTCGCCCACCCGCAGGTGCAGATCGGCGGCGCCGCGGCGCACCTGCTCGCGGAGCAGCGACTCCATCGCGGTGCGGGCGCTCCCTTCGTTTTCGAAGGAGCCGAAGGGGCGGTCGCTGGCCCGGCGGCGCAGATGCTGCTGCGTGGCCGGTGTCGCGGGGTCGTCCGGCGTGGCCTTCTCCACCCACTTGCGCACCATAAGGCGTAGCGCGGGCGCCTCGGCCTCCTGCGAGACCAGCCACCGCTGGTCGTTCCAACTGTACAAGAAGCGGATGCCCTTGGCCGCGGCGATGCTGGGTTTGTCCTCGTCGGCCGCCAGTTCGCCCACGAGCGCGAGAATCTGCTTGGCCGAGAGCGCCTGCTGGCTCACGGCCTGCGGGCCGGCCGGGGTGATACACCGGATCGGGGCGTCGGCTTCGAGCACGATCTGGCTGGCGGCGCCCGATTCGAGGCGCACCAATACGCGGTCTAGTTGCGGCACAGGATCACGGCAGTGGGATGATGACGGACCCGCAGCGTTCGGCCGCGGGCACCGCGATGCTCTGCGGCAGGGACGACCAACCGCCCCGCCGGGGCACGCTGCCGGCTGTACCGTGCCGACTGTCCCGTGCCGGCTGGCAACCTATCGACCCGACAGACTTGTTGCACGCTCGACATCAAACGCGGACACGATTGTCGGCGCCATGTCGGCGTGGGTCGCGACGATTCACACCGCGCCGTCTCGGCACGGCACCACACGGTACACGGAGGACGGACATGCCCGCCACGTTGTTGTCGCATCAGGCGCTGGTGCTGCCCCTCAAGTTGCGGTGGCCACGCCTGTTCTCCGGCCTGGCCCTGTGCATCGGCAGCATGGCGCCTGATCTGGAGTTCATCGGCCGGATGCACGACGACTGGATCGTGAGCCACACGGTCGGCGCGCAGGTGTGGTTTACCATCCCCGTGACGGCCGCGTTGGTGTGGGTGGTCAGTGCCCTGCTGATCCCGGTGCTCCTCCCGTATCTGCCCGAGCACGCCTGGTGGCGCCCCCACGATCTCGGCGCGATCCAACCGCCGCGGTCACCCGGTGCGTGGGGCCGCGTGGTGGCGTCGGCATGGGTGGGCGGCATGTCCCACGTGGTGTTGGACGGCCTCACGCACGGCAATCACTCGGGGTGGCTGGTGCCGCACCTCCCACTGTTGCGAACGCCCGTGCCGCATGTCGGTGGACCGGTGCCGCTGCATGACGCCCTGCAGTTCTGGTGTACGATCGTGCTGGCCGTCGTGGCGATCGTGCTCTGGCGCCGGATGGTGCGGGCGCGTCTACTCTGGCAATGGTACGATCGCGCGCACCTGGCCGAACGACGGATCCCGGCGCAGCCCCGCGTGGAAGGGGTGCGGATCGCCCGCGTGCTGGCCGTGGCCGCCGTCGTGGGTGGCACGGTCGGCTACGCGCTCCGGGGAAGTGCGTCCGCGAAAACGATGATGGCGGGCACCGCCTTCGGGGCGATTGATTTCGCCGTCGGCGCGGCCGTGTCGGCGGCGGCGCTCCGACGCTGGCGTCGTACGGTCGTGCCGGAGGCGGTCTACTGACGGCCCGCCGCGGCGTCCTTCCCGCGGCCGCCCGTGGCGAACAGTGTGAGCAGTGCGCCCCCCACGGCCATCGCCGCGAGCGCCAGCAGGGCCGTGTCGGCGCTCCCGGTGGCGGTGCGGATCCGCCCGATAATGTCCGGGCCGAAGTGGCCCCCGAGGTTGCCCACGGCGTTGATCCACGCAATGCCGGCGGCGGCGGCCGTCTGGCGCAGAAAGGCGGTTGGGAGCGACCAGAAGGTGGCGAAGAACGAGAGCACGCCGGAGGTGACCAGGCAGAGCGCGATCAACGCTGGGACGACATGCGCGCCCACCAGCACCACGCCGATGAGTCCCGTGGCAGCCAGCAGGAGCGCGCCGGCCACGTGCTGACGGCGCGCGCCGGTACGATCGGAGCGCGCGCCGGCCCACACCATCACCACGCCCGCCGTGCCCCACGGAATCATGCTGAGCAGGCCGATCTCGAGAAACGCCGTCTTCCCGATTCCGAGCTCCTGCACCAGCGTGGGCATCCAGAAGCTCACGCCGTACAGTGACAGCGTGCCGGCCAGATAGATCACGCCCAGTACCCACACCCGCACGCTGCGCAGCGCATCGCCCACGCCGTGGGTGACGGCACGGCCCACGCCGTGCGCCGCCGCGTCCTCGCGGGCCAGCTGCTCGGTGATGCCCTGCCGCTGCTCGGCGGTGAGCCACGGGGCCTGCGCGGGGCGGTCGGGCAACAGCCGCCAGATGGCGATGCCGGCGAACACGGACGGAATCGCCTCGAGCACGAAGAGCCAGCGCCATCCCTCCCAGCCGCCGACGCCATCGGCGTACTGCATGATCGCGCCCGACACTGGTGCGCCGACGACGTTGGCGGCGGCGATCGCGGTCATGAACAGCGCCACCGTGCGGGCGCGGCGTGCGGCCGGAAACCAGTACGTGAGATAGAGAATGACGCCCGGGAAGAACCCGGCTTCGGCCACGCCCAGTAGAAAGCGCAGCGCGTAGAAGCTGAATTCCACGGGCGCGATACCCACGAGGGCCGGGAGCGGCCCCCACGGGATCCGGTCCACAAAGGCGAAGGCCCCGGACACAATGGCCCACGTGAACATGATGCGGGCGATCCACCGGCGCGCGCCGACCCGCTCGAGCAGCAGGTTGCTGGGCACTTCAAACAGGAAGTAGCCCAGAAAGAAGATCCCGGCGCCGAAGCCGTAAATCGCATCGGAGAAGCCCAACGTCGAGACCATCTGCAGCTTGGCAAAGCCGACGTTGACGCGGTCCAGAAACGCCACGATGTACGCCAGGAACAGCAGCGGCAATAACCGGCGGGCGGCGATGGCGAAGCCCACGTCGGCAGCGGTGGTCATGCCGTCTCCGCCGGTACGATGTTGGCGTCGAGCGCGCCGCAGGCTTCGTAGCGCTGCAGCATGGCGGGTCCGATGCCGAAGTCGTCCGCGAGCACCCGCCGCAGTGCGTCGCGGTCCAGCGGGCGCACGTCAGTGCCGTGCGCGGTGCGGTGGTAGCGCACCGCCGCCCACAACACGAGAAACCCGTCGGCGACGTTGCGCCGCGCGTACGTGAGTTCGTTGAAGCGCCCGATGGTGGTGGAACGTTCGTGGGCGCCGCACAGAAACGGATAGTCGATCGGGTCGATCATGAAGCGACACACCGTGTGCTCGGGGCCGGGGGCGCCGCCGAAGTGCAGCAGGTGTGTGTCGCCGTCGCTCGCCCACGTGGTGGCAAACGCCGGGTCGGGATCCAGGTAGGGGCCGGTGAAGATCGGCACAGGACGCTGCGTGAGCGCCGACGAGTCCACGAGCCAGTCGCGCCCCTCGACGGTGACCACCGTACTGCCATGCGTGATGTAGCCGAGGTCACGCATGGAGCCGGCGATGCGGCGCGTGGTGAAGCCGAGCGCGCCAAGCAGCATGTGCAGCGCGTTGCTGGACGACCAGCAGGTGCCGCCGGTGCCGTGCGCCAGCCAATACTCGAAGAAGTCGACGGCGTGGGTGCCGGGCAGCGGTGCGGTGTATCCCTCGCGCAGCGCAATCAGCTTGCGGACGTTGTCGAACGGGATCCGGAGACACCATGCGCCGTAGAGGGCGTCGAGCAGCGCCAATGACGGCGGCGCGATCGCGACGCCGAGGCGGGCGCACACCGCATCGCGCAGGGCGGGCGGGAGTGGCGCGTCGTCGATGGCGTCGCCCGCGGCCTCCGACAGCGCGTGGTCGGCGTGCGTCACGGGATGGCGCCCCAGAGGGCGAGACTGCACACCGTGCCGGCGATGGTCATGGCGGTGCGCACACGGGCGTTCCACGCGGGGAGCAGCCCGGTGCGCGACGCGGCGAGATCCCACGCCAGCTGCACGCCGCCGCTGAGGATCAGCAGCCCGAGGGCCACCCGCGGTGGCGTCTGCGGGAGCAGTGCGGCGAGGCCGACGATGGACGGCAGCGCGGCGGCGACCATGCGCGAGAGCTGCGGGGCGTCCGGGGCGCGGGTGAGCTCCGCCCCCCAGCGCGCCCCACCCAGAAAGCTCAGCGTGAGGGCGGCGTACACGAGGAACGTGCGCACCGCCGCGTCGTGAAGTGCGCTCAGCTCGGGGGTGCCGTAGGCGATGGCGAGGCAGACCAGGAAGGGGACGAGCCCCGAGCCGCTGATGAGCCACAAGGTGCGGGTTGGCATCGAGCGAAGGTAGCGCGGCGGGGTGCGGCGCGATATATGTGGACGCCATGCCTACGACCGCGCAGCGACTCTCCGTCTTCAGCGAATCCGTGATTCGCGGGACCACGCGCCTTGCCAACCAGCACGGTGCCATCAACCTCTCGCAGGGGTTCCCCGACTTCGATCCGCCGGAGGTCCTGCTGGAAGGGCTGGAGCGCGCCACGCGCGGGCCGTTCCATCAATACGCCGTGACGTGGGGCGCGCCGCGCTTCCGGCACGCGCTGGCGAAAAAAATCGCGCACTTCAGCGGCCGCGACGTGGATCCCGAGTCCGAGCTCGTGGTCACGTGCGGCAGCACCGAAGCGATGATGGTCGCCATGATGACGGCGTGCAATCCGGGCGACAAAGTGATCGTGTTCTCGCCGTTCTACGAGAACTACGCCGCCGACGCGATTCTGTCGGGGGCCGAGCCGATCTACGTGCCACTGCATCCGCCGCACTTCAACTTCGACGAAGACGTGCTGGCCGCCGCGTTCGCGCAGCGTCCCAAGGCGATCGTGGTGTGCAACCCGTCCAACCCCAGCGGCAAGGTGTTCACGCGCGAGGAGCTGCTGATCATCCTCAAGTACGCGCAGCAGTACGACACCTGGGTGATCATGGATGAGCCGTACGAACACATCATCTACGAGCCGCACCGGCATGTGTACTTCAACACGCTGCCGGGCGCCTTCGAGCGCACGATCACCTGTAATTCGCTCTCGAAAACGTACTCGATCACCGGCTGGCGCTTGGGCTATGTGCATGCGCCGGCCAGCGTGATCGCGCAGGCGAAGAAGGTGCATGATTTCCTCACGGTCGGCGCCGCGGCGCCGCTGATGGAAGCCGCGGTGGGCGCCCTCGAACTGCCGGATTCGTACTACGCCGGCCTGACCGAGCTGTACACGGCCAAGCGCGAGATCTTCCTCGACATTCTGCGGAGCACCGGGCTGCCGTTCACCGAGCCGCAGGGCGCCTACTACGTGATGGTGGACATCTCGGCGCTCGGCTTCGCCAACGACACGCTGGCGTCGGAGTGGCTCATCAAGGAGATCGGCGTCGCTGGCGTGCCCGGCTCGAGCTTCTTCCGCGAGCCGGTGCACCATCTCATCCGCTTCCACTTCGCCAAGCGCGAAGAGACGTTGCGTGCGGCGGGCGAACGGCTCGCCGGGCTCGCGGCCCGGGTGAACGCCGGCGGCTGACCCCCGCCCGCGTGCAGCGGGTTACGGCGCGGCGGGACAGCGCGGACAGTCGAGAAAGGCGCGGACGGCGGCGGCGGTCCGCGCCGGGTCTTCCTCGTGCGGCACGTGGCCGAGCGTGGGAAAGAGGGCGATGCGGCTGCCGGCGATGTCGCGCGCAAACCGCCCGGCGTGGTCGGGCGGGACGAGACCGTCGCGCCCGCCCCACATGATCAGCGTGGGCAGCGTGAGCGTCGCGATGCGCGCGGAGTCGGCGCCGTTGTCCGACTGCGCGAAGCGGCGCGGCAGCGCGGCGCGGTTGCCGGCGCGCCGTGTGAGGTCGTAGTAGCGGTCGATGAGCGTGTCGGTGACACGCGTGGGGTCGCCGTACACGTTGCGCACACTCGACGCGACCACACCGCGCGGGAGGATGCGCGTGAAGAGCCACTGCAGTCCCTCCGTGCGTGCCATGCGGAAGCCGATCGGCACCGACCGTGACACGATGGGGTACCCGACGGCATCGACGAGCACGAGCGCGGCCACCCGCCCGGGTGCGGCTGTCGCCACGTGCCACGCCACCTCGCCGCCCAGCGAGTTGCCGGCGATGACGAAGCGCGACACGCCGAGCGTGTCGAGTAGGTGCAGGGTGAGGCGCGTGTAGGCGGCCACGGAATAGTCGCCATCCGCCGCCGGACCCGTGAGACCGAAGCCGGGGAGGTCGAACCGGATCACCCGCCGTGTGCCACTGAGCGCCCTAGTCCACCCGTCCCACGTGTGCAGGCTGGCCGACGTACCGTGCACGAGCACGACGGGGAGCGAGTCGAGGCGCGGTCCCTCGTCGCGCAGGTGCACCGACATGCCGTCGAGCGGCACGAAGCGCGACGGCGGCGGTGCCCAGCGGGCGGTGAGGTCGGTCACGGGCACGTCCGGCGCCCACACCGAGAGCACACCGAGCAGGGCCAACACCGCGAGGGCAAAGCCGCCCACCAGCCACCGTGCCGCCTTCATGTGATTCGCTCCAGCCGGAAGAAGAACGGGGCCGCCTGTGCGAGCGACTGGGCCTGCGTGGCGGGCGGGGACACGTCGCTCATCGCGGGACGAGCAGGGCGTCCGACAGCGGCACGCCGTCGAGCCGCTCGGCGGGCGTCACCCCCAGCAGCTGCGCCAGCGTGGGGGCGAGATCGACGGTGCGGACGAACTGCGTGTGCCGGCCCGGCTTGATGCCGGCGCCGGCGAAGATCAGCGGCACGTGCGTGTCATACCCGCGCGGCGAGCCGTGCGAGGCCACGTTGCCCCCCCACGTGCTGTACGGCGTGAGGGTGACGACCAGTTCGATCGGTGCCGTGGCGGGGAACTGGTGGGCCCACCGGCGCGCGATGTCATCGGTGAGGGTGTCGGCGAGCAGGGCGGCGAAGCGGTCCACGCGGGCCACGCCGCGCACGGCGCGCGCCTCGGCCGCGAACGCCTCCACCATCGTGTCCAGCACGGCCGGCTTGCGGAAGGCGGCGCGGGTGGCGAGCAGGATCTGCACGTCGAGCTCGATCGCGAAGGTGTCGAGCTTGGCGCGCTGCAGCCGCTGCACCATGGCGGGCATCAGCCCGTAGAGTGACACGCGTTCCGGCCGCGGCTGGATGGCGGCGGGGGCGATTTCGGGGATACTACCCACCCCGTGATCAGCGGTCACGACGACGGTGATGGTGGTGGAGTCGCGCAGCGTGTACAGCGAGTCGAGGAAACGGCCGATCGCGCGGTCCACGCGCAGCACCTGATCGTGCATCTCCCGCGAGTCGGGGCCGAAGTTGTGGCCGATGACATCGGTGGCCGAGAGCGAGATCGCGAGCAGGTCGGTCTGCGGGCCGGCCCCGAGCCCCATCGACTGCACCCCG
This sequence comes from Gemmatimonadota bacterium, assembly GCA_031127095.1. Classification (GTDB taxonomy): domain Bacteria; phylum Gemmatimonadota; class Gemmatimonadetes; order Gemmatimonadales; family Gemmatimonadaceae; genus Gemmatimonas. The sequence continues at coordinate 7,975 of JARIEX010000068.1, read as the reverse complement.
TGCAGCGCGAAGTCGAGCGTGAGGTCGTCCATGAACGGCGTGATGCGGATGGCACCGCCCGCGTCCACGACATCATCGGTGAGCTGGTGCGGAAACGTCACGCCCCGGCCCCCCATCTCCGCCGGCACACTGTCCGGTTCCGCGTAGGCACTGTCGGGGAGTAGGAGCGACCACGTACGCCCGGCGTACGACGCCACCGACTGCCGCTCGTTGAACGCCCGCACCCACGCCGGCAGATCCTTGCGGTAGTACGTGCTGGTGAGAAAGCGGCCGTCGATGGAGTACCAGTACACGTCGCTCTTCGCGCGGCCGATCGGCAGGATCGCGCCGCGATCCTTCATCGAGACCGACAGCGTTTTCGTGCGGCGGTCGGCGCGCGTCATCCAGTCGGCCAGCGTCGTGCCCACGAAGCGCGTGGGGGCGGCCCCGGGGCCATACCCGTTGGCGACCAACGGGTACGCCGGATCCTCGACGCCGATCCGATTGAGCATGATGCCCGTGGAGCGCGGGAACCGGCCGGAGAGCAGCGTGGCATGCCCCGGGGCCGTTTCGGTGATGGCGTGGTCGTGGTGCGCGTCGGTGTAGCGCGCGCCCTGCTGCATCAGCCGGGCCAGTCCGCCGGTGAGCTGCCCCGGAAACCGGTCGAGATAGTCGGCGCGGAACTGGTCGAGGGTGATGAGGACGACCAAGGCCGGCTTCCCAGCCGGTGCCGCCGGCGCCACGGGGGCAGCGAGCTGAGCCGCAGGACGGGAGGCTGCGCCGGCCAGGCAGGCGAGCGAGAGGAGGGCGGGCACCACCAGCAGGGGACGCATCATACGGGCGAATGTGAGGTGGCGGGGAGGGTGCGGCAAGCCGTGGGACGCGCCGGTGCCGCCGTGGGCGGCGGGGTTGGTGGCGCGGACGGGCATTCGGCACGATACTGACCCCAGACGTTTCGGCACTTCGCCGTCCCTGTGCCGGTCCCGCCGGCCGATACCCCAGCCCCGCCCACGCGTGCCAGACCGCCTGATTGACCATGTGCGCCTCGCCAGGGGTGTAGCGCTGTGACCACCGCCACCAAGGGCACCCTCAAACGGGCCGATGCCGGCACGCGCGTGCTGGTGCGGGTGGTGGTGTACTACGTCGTGCTGATCAGTGTCGCCACGTTGCTGTGGCGCTTTCTGCCGCACGACGCTGATGCGGTCCCGGCGTCGCTCGAGGCGCTGATGGGGAAGGGGAGCGAGATCGACCGGCAGGCGGCACAGGCCGCCCCGCTCGACGAAGTGTCGCTCGCCATCACCGTGGCGGTGGCGATGATCGCCGCCGTGCTGCTGTCGCTGCCGGTGGCGTGGATTTATCTGCTCACGCGGGCCAAGCGCGGGTATCAGCAGTCGGTGGTGCAGCTGCTCGTCATTCTCCCCACGGTCGTGGCGGGGATCGTGTTGCTCGTGAAATCCTCGCTGGCGCTCGCGTTCAGTCTGGCCGGGATCGTGGCGGCCGTGCGGTTCCGCAACACGCTCGACGACAGCAAGGACGCCGTGTACGTGTTTCTGGCCACGGCGATCGGGCTGTCATCGGCCGTCAACCTGCCGGTGGCGGCCGTGCTGTCGATCATCTTCAACGTCGTCACGCTGGTGCTCTGGTTCGTGGACTTCGGCAGCGCCCCCACAGAGATGGATGGCCGGATCGCCGAGCGCCGGCTGAGCCGCGCCAAGCAGCTCGCGCGCACCGGCACGTTCGTGGCGCGGGTGGATGACGAAGTGCTCAAGAACATGACGCGCGAGCAGCTCGAAGGGGTGGCCGAGCGCGCCTGGAAGCGCGCGCAGGTGAATAACGAAACCGACGACATGCCGGTGGTGCAGGAAGAGCGCATTCTCCGGGTGCAGACGCCGGATGCCACAGCACTGCGCCGCGTGCTCGAGCCGCGTCTGCAGGAGTTCACGAAGCAGTGGCGCTTCGGCGGTCTGCTGACCGAAGACGGCGCCTCGGTGGTGGAGTACCGCATCCAGCTGCGCAAGAAGACCAGTCCGGAGGAGTTGCTCGCGCTCGTGCGGGCCGCGGGGTCGACGCAGGTGGTCAGTGCGGAGCTGAGTTGATGCCGCATCGGGCGGCCGGGTGCCTCTTTATCGGGAGTGACATGATGGAACGCGGACGGCGGGTACTGGCTGGCCTCTTGCTGGTGGCCGGGGTCTTGGCTGGCGGCGCCTCGGCGGGTGGGGCGCAGGACACGGGGGGCTCGGGGAAAAAAGCAAAGCCGCCGAAAACGGCCAAAGCCCCGAAGGGGGCGGACAGTGCCAAAGCCGACGGGCCGCCAAAGCAGAAAAAGCTGCCGGCGCCGCCGTTGTTCGCGAGCGAGACGCCGCTGGCGGTCACGCTCACGACCAACATCAAACAAATCAAGAAGGACAAGTCGGCGGATGCGCCGTGGCGCACCGCCACGCTGTCGTATGCCGGCACCGACGGGAAGACCGTCACGCTGCCCGTGCGCATCAAGACGCGCGGCGTGTGGCGGCTCAAGCACTGCGATTATCCGCCCATCCGCATCAAGGTGGGTGACAAGGCCGGCAAGGGCACACTGTTTGCGGATATCGACGAGCCCAAGCTGGTGACGTACTGTCGCAATCAGGATGTCTACGAACAGTACGTGCTGCAGGAAGCGCAGATCTACCGCATGAACCGGGTGCTCACCGACGTGAGTCACAAGGTGCGGATCGTGCGGATGTCGTACGCCGACAGTGCGACGGGCCAGGTCGAGGTCACGCGCTATTCGTTCCTCGTGGAGGACCCGGCGCATGTGGCGCGCCGCGCCGGCGGCGCCATCCTCGATCAGAAGGGCGCGGGGCCGGACGACCTCGATCCGGCGGCGTCCGCAACCGCCTTCGTGTTCCAGTACTTCATCGGCAACACCGACTTCTCGTACGCGGGGCTGCACAACGGTGAAGTCGTTGCCCTGGCGGACGGCCGCAATCTGCCGGTGTCGTACGATTTCGATTTCGCCGGCGTGATCAACGCCACCTACGCGGGTGTCGATCCGTCGCTGCGCGTGAAGCGGGTGCGCGACCGGCAGTTCCGCGGTTACTGCGCGCACCAGGCGGCGTATCCTCAGGCGCTCGCGCTGTTCGTGACGAAGCGCGAAGCACTGTCGGCGCTCTATCGCGACGAGATCGGACAGTTGCTGCCGGCCGGCAAGGTCAAGCAGACGATCGGATACTTCGACGACTTCTACGCCAGCATCGCCACCCCGAAGGACGCGCAGCGCAACCTGTACGCCGACTGCGTGAAGTGACGCGACGCCCGGACCGGCGCCCTAGGGCGCCGGTGACCGGGGGCGGTCGTGGACGGGTAGGTCGTGCACGAGGATGTAGCTCATGAGCCGGATGCGCAGACTGGCCGCGCAGGTCGCCACCAGACTGTCGGCGACGTCCAGCGCCCCCACCACGCGCAGCAGCTCCTCCGGCGAGGTCTCGGCGACGTCGGGATCGACGCAGGTGTGCCGGCAGGCGGCGTCCCACGCCTCCATGGCTTCGTCGGTCCCGAGGTAGCGGGCCAGCGACACCAGCATGGCCGCGTGCGTGGGCTTGAGCAGCGGGTGTGATGCGACGACGGCGGGGGGCGCCGTGCGGTCCCCGGGCATCACTGTGGCCCGGTGCCGGAACGCCGCCGTGATTCGATGCGGGCAATCGCCGCCGCCGCAAAGCCCCGGAGCTGGTCGAGATCGGCGGGCGAGAACTCGCGGGCCTCGGTGCCCGCCACGCACAGCGACCCGAGCGCGAAGCCACGCGAGGAGATCAGCGGGATGCCGGCATAGCAGCGCAGTCCGTCCGCCGTGAACAGCGGGTTGTCCTGTACCAAGGGATGCGTGGTGGCATCCTGCACCACGAACGCCTCCCCGGTCGCGACGGAAAAGCGGCAGTAGGCCCACTCCACCGGGGTGCCGCGCGCCGCCTCCATCCATCCGTCGAGTCCGTACCGGGCGGCAAAGTACTGGGCTTCGTCGAGCACCACGGTGACCAGCCCGATGGGCAGCGCCAGCGCCTGCGCTGCCTGCGTGCAGATCTCCTGCAGGATCTCGTCCGTGTCGGCCGACGCGAGTCCCAGGTCGGCGATATCCTGCAGCCGGTCCTGCTGCCGGATGGCCGCATGGATGGTCGCCTCGGAGACACTCGGCACGACCTGTGGATCGCGCGCGGGCGTATCGGGCTGGGACATGGCGGGAGACGGTGTGATCGCGAGGAAGTGCCCGAGGGCGGCCCGCCAACGTGCGGGCCGTGGCGGGGTCATCCCTGTAGTGTACCGATGTCGATCACGAACCGGTACTTCACGTCGGATTTGACCAGGCGCTCGTAGGCGTCGTTGACCGCTGAGGCGGGGATCAGCTCGATGTCGGCCACGATCTGGTGTGCGGCACAGAAGTCGAGCATCTCCTGTGTCTCGGGAATGCCGCCGAGGAGCGAGCCGGCCAGCGTCTTCCGCTTCATGATGAAGGAGGACGTGGACGGCGCACGGTGCGGCTCCGGCGAAGCGCCGAGCAGGCACAGGGCCCCGTCGCGCCGTAGCAGGGCGAACGCCGGCCGGAGGTCGTGCGACGCGCTGACGGTATCGAGGATGAGGTCCAGCGAGTTTTTCTGCGCCGTCATCGCGTCGCGGTCGGTGGAGAGCACGACGTCATGCGCGCCGAGTCGCCGGGCGTCGGCCACTTTGTCCGGCGAGGTGGTGAGCACGACCACGTGGGCCCCCATGGCGGCGGCGAGCTTCACCGCCATGTGCCCCAGACCGCCGATGCCGACCACGCCGACGCGGCTTCCGGGCCCCACCGCCCAGTGGCGCAGCGGGGAGTACGTGGTGATCCCGGCGCACAGCAGCGGCGCGGCGCCCGCCGGGTCGAGTCCGGGCGGGATGCGCAGCACAAAGCGGTCGTCGACGACGATCACGTCGGCATAGCCCCCCTGCGTGGGAAGCCCCGTGTCGCGATCGGGCGAGGCATAGGTGTCGGTCATCCCCTCCTCGCAATACTGCTCCAGCCCCTCCGCGCAGGAGGGGCAGGTGCGGCAGCTGTCGACGATGCAGCCGACCCCCACCAGGTCCCCCTCGCGCCAGCGCGTGACGTCGGCGCCCGTGGCCACCACGCGCCCCACGATTTCGTGGCCGGGCACCAGCGGGTACGCGACCGGCCCCCAGTGCCCGCGCACGGTGTGCAGATCGGAGTGGCAGATGCCACAGAACAGGATACGGATTTGCACATCCCGCGGGCCGGGCGCGCGGCGCGTGAAGCGCCACGGTGCCAGTGGGGAGGTTGCGTCGAAGGCGGCAAGGCCGAGGGCAGGGAGCATTGGCTAAACGTGTAGCGGTGGTCGTACGTTCTCCATATGGCAGGTCGTACAAACTCCCCCCACCGTTCCCCTATGTCACGAATTCGATCCCTCACCTGGTTGGCCGGCAGCGTGCTGCTGGGGGCCTCGTCGTTGGGCGCCCAATCGCTCGACTCGGCCGCGGTCGCCGGTATGCGCTGGCGCACGGTCGGTCCCGCCAACTTCATGGGCCGCATGTCCGACGTCGTCGGCATCCCGGGCCCCTCCAAGACCCTTTTTGCCGCGGCGGCCGGTGGTGGCATCTGGAAGACCACCAACAACGGCACCACGTGGCGCCCGGTGTTCGACGACCAGCGCGTGATTTCGATGGGCATGCTCGCCATTGCGCCGTCGGATACGCAGCAGGTGTGGGCCGGCACCGGTGAGCCGAACTCCCGCAACTCGATCGAGCCGGGCGGCGGCATCTTCAAGTCCACCGACGGCGGCATCACGTGGGCGGCGAAGGGGCTCGAGAAGACCGAGCACATCGGCCGCATCGCGGTGCACCCGACCAATCCCAACGTCGTGTACGTGGCGGCGCTCGGCGCGGCGTGGCGTTCCAATCCGGAGCGCGGCCTGTACAAGACCACGGACGGCGGTACGTCGTGGCAGCTGGTGAAGTTCGTGAGCGACAAGGCGGGCATGATCGACGTGGCCATCCACCCCACGGATCCGAACGTCGTGTTCGCCACCAGCTGGGAGCGGCGGCGCACGCCGTACTCGCTGTTCAGCGGCGGCCCCGGCTCGGCGCTCTGGAAGAGCACCGACGGCGGCACCACGTGGGCGGAGGTGAAGGGCGGCGGATTCCCGGCCGGACAGAAGGGGCGCATGACGCTCGACATCAACCGTGCCAATCCGAAGGTCATGTACATGATGATCGAAGCGGCCGCCAACGCCACCGGCCCGATCATCGGTGAGCGCAGCCCGAAGAACAACGGGCTCTGGAAGAGCACCGACGGCGGCGCCACGTGGGCGCAGATGAACAACTACAACGTGCGTCCGTTCTACTACTCGCAGGTGCGCAGCGATCCGAAGAACCCCGATCGCGTGTACTTCTCGAGCACCGACCTGCAGATGTCGGAAGACGGCGGCAAGACGAACCGCGCCACGGCCAACGGTGTGCACATCGATTCGCACGGCATCTGGATCGATCCGAGTGACCCCGAGCGCTGGGTGATCGCGAACGATGGCGGTATCGCCATCACGTTCGACAAGGGCGGCAACTTCGTGCAGGGACAGAACATTCCCGTCGCGCAGTTCTACGAAGTGGCGTACGACATGGCGGTGCCGTACAACATCTGCGGCGGTGCGCAGGACAACGGCACCTGGTGTGGCCCGAGCAAGCGTCGCACGCCCACGACGAGCCTGGGGTACTGGTTCACGATCGCCGGCGGCGACGGTTTCTACGCCGCGATGGACCCGACCGACCCGAACGTCGTGTACGGTGAATCGCAGGGGGGCAACGTGTCGCGCCTCAACCTGAAGAGCGGCGAGCGGATGGCGTTTGCCAAGCCCACCTGGCAGGCGCTGTACAAGCAGTGGGAAGACTCGATCGCGACGGTGCGCGGCAACCCGCTGGTGGCCGCGACCAAGCTGCAGAACACGGCCATCGCGGCGCTGCGCGCGCAGCAAGCGAAGGACTCGACCGAGCAGTCGATCCGCTACAACTGGAACGCGCCGTTCTTCCTCTCGCCGCATAATCCGTCGGTGGTGTACTTCGCCGGCAACAAGGTGATGAAGTCGACCAAGCGCGGCGAAGATCTGCGCATCATTTCGCCGGATCTCTCGAAGAACCTCACGGCCAAGCTCGATACGGCGCTGCGGCTCACCGGCGGCATCACGCTCGATGCGACCGGCGCCGAGACGTACGGCACGATCGTGGCGCTCGAGGAAAGCCCGGCGCGTGCCGGCCTGCTGTACGCGGGCACCGACGACGGCAACGTGTGGAAGTCGTCGAACGACGGCGCGACGTGGGAGAATCTGGCGCCGCGCATTCAGGGGCTGCCGAACGGCGGCGAAGTGTACGTCACGCGCATCGAGGCGTCGAAGTTCGACACCAACGTCGTGTACGTGGCCTTCGATAATCACCGCTGGGGGGATTTCCGCCCGCACCTGTTCATGTCGAAGGACGGCGGCAAGTCGTTTGCGTCGATCGTGAGCAACCTGCCCACGGGCGGCCCGGGTGACTTCCTGCACGTGGTGCGTGAAGACCCGATGAATCGCGATCTGCTGTACGTGGGCACGTCCATCGGCGTGTACGCGTCGATCGATCGTGGCGCGACGTGGTCGCGCTTCATGGCCAACATGCCCAGCGTGCCGGTGTACGACCTGCAGATCCATCCGCGCGACCGCGAGCTGATCGCGGCCACGCATGGTCGTGGCTTCTGGGTCGTGGACGTGGCGCCGCTGCAGGAGATGACGGCGGCCGTGGCGGCCAAGCCGGTGCATCTGTTCACGCCGAAGACGGGCTTCCAGTGGGGCGAGGAGCCCCTGCGTGGCGCCAGCGGCAACGGCAACGCGCAGAACTTCTTCGTGACGCAGAACCCGGCGTATGGCGCATCGATTTCGTATCGCATCACGACGCCGGGCTCGACGTCGGCACGTCTCAGCATCGTGGACGCCGCCGGCGACACGCTGACCACGCTCAC
>JARIEX010000067.1 GCA_031127095.1 Gemmatimonadota bacterium | reverse complement strand
CCCTGCGCTGACTGCCCCTGCGCGATCGCGATGCCGGGCACCGTCCGGAAAATGTCGGCCATGAACATCGGCGACCGCTGAGCCAGCTGGTTCTCGTCCAGAAACGAGCCGAAGCCGCCCCGCCGCCGCTTTTCGAACTCGGCCATGAGCGGCGACACGCGGTCGCCACGCACGCGCATCGTGTCCACGGTGGCCACGAGAATGTCCAGCCGCATGTCCGCCGTGCCCTCGCCGGTGGCCGGCACGTCCACCACCACCCGCGTCGGCTGAAAGCCGATGGCGCGCGCCTCGAGCATCTGCGTGCCCGTGGGGAGTCCGTCCAGTGTGTACTGCCCGTTCGTGGTGTTCGTGCCGTTGCCGCTGGCCCCCCACAGCACCACGCGCGCACTGGTGAGCGGTTGCCCGGTGGTGCCCGCGATGGTGCCGCGCAGCGCGCCCGTGCCCTTGCTGGTGGAGCCGATCACGAGATCGCGCACCAGCAGCCCGTTGCGCGGGATGCGCAGTTCGATGAAACCGGTGGAGTCGGCGCCGGCATACGCGCGCGCGGTGATCGGCGCGTTGCGCGGCACGCCGCACAGCGCGAACAACCCGTCGTCGCCGGTACTGCCAAATCGCGACGGCGAGCGCCGCTCGACGCCGCGCGGTCCGATGGTCACCTCCGCGTACTGCGCCCGCACCCGTGCGGCGGGCACCAGCACTTGATCGCGCGCCGAGCGCACGAAACCCATGTACAACCCGGTGGGCTCATCCGGATCGCCCGGGCCGCACCGCTTCGTGATGATCGTCTCCGCCGACGGCGTGGCCATCGGCACCTCGAGCGGCTCCGCCGTGGTCACGTTCACGCGAAACAGCGGCCCCTCGAGCCCGAGCTGATCGAGGCGCTGATGAAAGAACCCGATGAGATACGTGCCGGCCGCCACCGAATCGAGCGCAAAGCGGCCGTTGGCCGTGGCGATGGCCGTGCGCACGTTGGCGGGGTTGGCCGCGTCCACCAGCTGGACCGTCGCACCACCCAGCCACTGCGTGGCGACACTGTCGAACACGGTCCCCACGATGCGCGTGCGGACCGGTTGCGCCGGCAGCAGGGCAGGGGAGACGGCGGCCAGTGCGCTGGCGGCCAGTGCACCGGCGATGACGCCGGCACGGCAACGGAACGGCAAGGACATGAGGGCGGTCAACGGGAGCGACAGGTGAGTGGAGCGGGTCACCGGGAACGCGGTTCGCCGAGCTGCGCGGCCTTGCGCACGTACTCGGCGGCGTCGCCGTGCGTGGCAAACCAGACCGTGCCACGGGTTTTCGTCTTGATGTGCGCGATCAGCTTCTCGAGGGCCACGATCCGCGAACGGTGGCCGGAGATGTGCGGGTGCATCGTGAGCACGAACATTCCACGTTCTTCGTACGCCTTGTCAAACTCATCGATCCACACCTGCGCCACATCGCGCGGGGAGCTGTAGCGCTCGCCCTGCGGATTGAACAGCGGCGCGTCGTCCAGAATCCACTCCACCGGCAGCTCCACGAGCCCCGTGGGGGCACCCTGCTGCAGCAGTTCGTACGGATCGTCGTCGGCCATCAGCGAGCTTTCGTAGCGGAAGCCCATGTCGCGTAAGATGGAGAGCGTGTTCGCACTGAAGTTCCAGCTGGGCGCGCGGTAGCCCGTGGGCTTGCTGCCCGTGAGGGCGGTGAGCTCCTGCACCGCGCGCGCCAGCAGTCGGCGCTCGATGGAGTCGGGGAGCGTGGTGTTCAGCTCGTGAATCCAGCCGTGCACCGCAAACTCGTGCCGGCCGCTGCGCTTGATCTGTGTCGCCATGTCCGGCGTGAGCGCGAGACTGACCGACGGAATGAAGAACGACGCCGGAATCTGTTGGGCATCGAGCAGGCGCAGCACACGCCCCAGCCCCTGCCGCGCCCCGTACTGGCCCTGGGACAGCGATCCGGCGGTGGGCTCCCCGAACCGCAATGCCACCGTCTCGTTGTCCACGTCAAAGGACAGCAGCACCGCCACGCGGGCGCCGCCGGGCCAAGTGGTAGGGCGCAGGGAGCGACCCGCCCGCACGGCGTTCACCACGGTGCGGACGGTATCCATGCTCCACGTCCAGCCGGGCTTGGCCGTGGTTTGCGGCACGGGCTGCGCCTGGGCGGCGAGCACACCGGGGAATGCGGCGAGAAGCAGGAGGCGTCGGATCATGACGGGATGGGAAGGGAGGAGACGACGGACGACGAGTCGGCGGTGACGGGACGGTCGGTGTAATTCAGAACGCATCGGTGGTGCCCACGTAGCCCGAATGTTCCACGTGCGCCGGTACCGAACGGGGAGAGACGGGAGGGCAACACCGTGAGGAAGCTACGCCGGGATCGGCGGGTGACTATCCCCGGCGGGCGCGCCACCAAGGCCGAGGTGCGGGGTACATTTCGGGTCGTCATCGCCGTGCGTCCGTACCGGCCGTCTGTCGATTCCCCCACTCTTCGCTGCCTGTGACCACACCCCCCGTTTCCCGTCTCGCCCTCACGCTGGCGCTGGTCGGCGCTGCGGGAGTCTCCGCCTGCGTCACCGCCGGCTCGAGCGCGCGACCGGGCGATGCGCCCGCCGGCACCGTGGCGACGCCCCCCACCGCGGTGCCGCCCACGGGGCGCCGGCCGGAGCCGGTCACGCCGCGCATGGAAGTCGCCGACGCGCCGAAGAATCCCGCCGCGGATGCGCGGTGGGCCGATTCGGTACTGGCCACGCTGTCGCTGCGCCAGAAGGCGGCGCAGATGGTGTGGGTGTGGACGCTCGGCGACTTCACCGCTACCGACATGCCGGGCTTTCTGAGCATCGAGCGACAGGTGCGTGACCTCGAACTGGGCGGTGTGATCGTGTCCGTGGGCGGCCCGCTCGATATCGCGAGCAAGGTCAACGCCCTGCAGCGCGCGGCCAAACTGCCGCTGCTGGTGGGCGCCGATCTGGAAACCGGTGCGGCGTTCCGCGCGCGGGGCGGCTGGTTCCTGCCCAACGCGATCGAACTGGGCGGCGCCACCTCGTTCCCGTATCAGATGGGCATCGGCGCCTCACGTGACACCACGCTCGCGTATGAGATGGGACGCGTGACGGCCATCGAAGGACGCGCCATGGGCATCCACATGGCGTTCGCGCCGGTGCTCGACGTGAACAACAATCCCAAGAACCCCGTCATCGCGGCGCGCTCGTTCGGCGAAGATCCGGCACTCGTGTCGCGCATGGGCGCGTCGCTGGTGCGCGGCATTCAGGAGCACGGGATGCTGGCCACCGGAAAGCACTTCCCCGGGCACGGGGACACCGAGCAGAACTCGCACCTCGAACTGTCGCGCGTGGACGGGTCGCGGGCGCGGCTCGACAGCATCGAGCTGCGTCCCTTTCGCGCCGCGATCGCGGCCGGCGTGCGCGGCATGATGACATTCCACGGCGATCTGCCGGCGCTCGACACCACGCACACGGCGGCCACGCTGAGCGCGACGGTCATGACGGACCTGTTGCGCACCGAGATGGGTTTCGACGGATTGCTCGTGACCGACGCGCTCGACATGAACGGCGTGCTGGGGAACATGACGATGGCCGAGGCCACGCAGCGCGCGGTGGTGGCGGGCAACGATGTGCTGCTCATGCCCAGCGATGCGAAGGTGTCAATTCAGGCCGTGGTGGACGGCGTGGCGGCGGGGCGCTTCACCGAAGCGCGCATCAATGCCTCCGTGCGCAAGCTGCTCATGGCCAAGCACGAGTTCGGCCTGCATCGCGAGCGCACGGTCAACGTGGAAGCGGTGCGCACGCGCGTCGGGGTGGTGGCCAATCAGGCACCGGCGCGACTCGCGGCCGAAAAGGCGATCACGCTCGTTCGTGATTCGCTCGCGCTCGTGCCGTTCCGCCTGCCCGCCGCGAGCCGCGTGGTCAGCATCACCGTCACGCCGCGGGTGGACCTCAGCGCGGGGCGCAGCTTCGATGCTGAACTCAAGAGCGCGTACCCCGGGTTGCGCTCGCTCACGCTGAGTCCTGAGATCGTGGCCGACAACACCGCCGGTGCTGCCGCGGGCGGGACGGGCACGTACGCCATCAATCCCGACCCGGTGCTGCTCCCCGCCTCGGTGGCGAATGCGCTGGCCATCGCGCGTGGGGCGGATCTCGTGATCGTGTCGAGCTACGTCGGGGCCAGCACCAACACGGCGTCGATCGTGCCCACGGGCGGCGTACCCGAACTGCTGAATGGCCTGCGCGCTGCGGGGACCAAGGTGGTGCTGGTGTCGTTCAACAACCCGTACCTGCAACTCGGCCTGCCGTTCACGGAGGCGCACCTCATTGCGTGGAGCCCGTGGACGCCGTCCCAGCGCGCCGCCGCGCGGGCGTTGCTGGGCAAGGCCCCGATCACCGGCCAGCTGCCGATCACGCTGCCCGGTGTGGCGCCGTTCGGCGCCGGCCTGCGCCGTTGAGCCCGACGTCCGTGTCGTCCGTCGTTCACCCATTCTGTTTTTCGACTCCGTCCATCCTACCCATGCGCGCTCTCACTCCGTTGTTCGCCATTGCCGCCCTGTCCGTGGCCGCCGTGTCCCTGTCCGCGCAGCGTCTCGCGGCCACCCTGAGCGGCAATTGGGCCTACGAAGTCGTGACCGAGAACGGCACCGGCACGCCGGCCGTCGTCATGACGCAGACGGGCGACTCGCTCACCGGCAGCTACACGTCGGGGCGCATGGGCACGCTGCCGTTCAAGGGCAGCGTGAAGGGGCAGACCTTCACCTTCGCCGTGAACACGTCAGGCGGTGCCACGCTCACCTTTCATGGCACCATCGTGGACGCCGATCACGTGAAGGGTGACGTGGACTTCGGCGGGCAGGGTGGCGCCACCTTCAGCGGCACGCGCAAGCCGTAAGGCTGCGTCGGCAAAGCGCGCGCGCCGGCGCTACCGTCGGGGAGCGCGCACCAGCTCGTCCACCACGCGCGCCACATCGGCGGCGCGCTCCTCGTGCAGCATGGTTCCGCCGGGGCGCAGTGTGTCCACGCGGAAGCGACGCAGATGTGTCTGCAGCATCGCGATCTGTGCCGTCGTCGGGGCGCTCCCCGATGGCTTGTCGCCCACGAGCAGGCGCACGGGGGCCGACACCTGCGCCAGGCGCCCCTCGATGGGGCGTCGCTCCACCGACGCCTGCATGGCGCCGAGCGCCCGCAACAGGCCGCGCAGGTCGTCCTGAATCGGCGCCACGTAGCGCGTGGCCACGTCGTCGGTAAGCCACGCGTCGTTGGCGCTCTGTTCGCGCAGCGCGGCCACGAAGCGACGCTTGGCAAAGCGTCGGCCGATCGGGTTGTCCAGCAGCGCGGCAAACGTCAGGGCGGTGCGTACCCCCGGCGTGCCCTGCTTGTCGATCGGTCCGCCGGCAATGGACAGCACGCCGCGGACGCGTGCGGTGTCGGCCGCCGCCAGATGCAGCGCAATCGTGGCACTGGTGCCCTGTGCCGCGATGACCACGGTGGTGCCTGCTGGCAGTTCGCGGTCGAGCACGCGGGCGATGCGATCGGCCTGCGCGCTGAGCGTGTAGTCGGCGCCCGCCGGACGCGTGGAGGCGCCCATGCCAAGCGGGTCGATCACCAGCGGCACGATCCCCCGGGTGGCGAGTTCCCGGACCACATTGCGCACCGAGAACGCCGAGCCCACCGGTCCGGGTAACAGCACCACGGCCACCGCCTCACGGGACGCGGTGGATGACTCGCCGCGCTCCGGTCCGCCGGTCACGCTGAGCGTTTCGGCCGGAGCCACAGCCACGCGCCGCTCGCCGGGGGCGGCCGCTGCACCGCGCGATGGAACCGGTGTCGCTGCGCTCGGGCCCAGCAGCGCGAGGGTGAGGATCAGCGCCGGCCTGCGTGCGCGGAACGTCATGGCAGGGGCTGGTCAGGGAGGCGGAACGGCATGCCGGCCGGGATCGGTCCGGTACCGCCGCCGGCGACCGCTTCCGTGACACCTCCGGCGGCGGGGATCCCGCAACTGGGGCAATACGGGTAGAACGCATTCTTGCGCGTGTGGCAGGCGCCGCACGCATCGAACAACCGCAAACCGCAGTGCACACAGAAGTTGCCGGGACCGGCCACACCGCCGGCGATGGCGCGCTCGCAGCCGGGGCACACCCCGGCGCCGATCCGGCGCAGCGCCTCCTCGTACGGCAGGGCGCGCCGCCGTTCCGCCTCGCTCTGCTGCACCACGAGCCGGCGTTGCGCGAGGGAACGGCGCATCGCCCGGATGAGCGACACCCCCACCACGGCGCTGGCCACGATCCCCACGCCGTAGCGCACGTAGCCGCCGTAGCTGGGCAGGTACGGCACCAGTTCCACGAAGAACGCGAACACGGCAAAGAACACGAAACCGCGCAGCAACGGCCAGTAGTCGTGGCGCCGCTGGCGCGCCACCAGCCAGCCGGCCAGCAGCAGCAACGGCAGCGTAAAGGCGAGACGCACGCCGAACACCCGGAGTTCCTGGGCCTGCCGCGCCCGCTCGAAGCGTCCGCGCGCGGCGATCTCGAGATCGACGCCCCGCTCGCGTGTTTGCTCAAGGGCCTGCGCGATCCCCAGGAGCTGTACGTCGGTCGCCTCCACCGCCACCTCGGCGTCACGCTCGAGCCGCTTGAGCGAGTCGAGCGTCCGGGTACGCGTGAGCACCTCGGCATTCTGGGAGGAGTCGGTGGTCGCCTGGCGCGTGGCAATCCACGCGTCGAACGTGGCCCGCTGCGAGGCGAAGCCGTTGCGCGCCACCGTGAGCGCCTGCGTGGCGCGTTCGCGCGCATCCTGCGCGGTCCGCTGCGCCGCGGTGAGTGAATCACTCGTGGCGCGCAACCGCCGGCGCGCGCGCGGATCGATGAAATCGGCGGTCGTCAGCGTCTTCGTGAGCGACGGGGCGATGCCCGGCACTTCGCCCACGAGCTTGCCGCCCAAGCCGATCAGGAAACCGGCGAACGTGGCCGACACCGCCCACATGGCGATGGCGAACAGGGTATCAGGGACCCGCAGCGTGCGGAACATGGTCACCTCCGGAAGTGGCCGCGCGAGCGATCCGCGTGGTGCACGGTCGTCATGCGGCCGTGCCCTCAGCGCGTCTTGAACGCGCCGATCGCCTGACGCGTGAAGTCGGACAGTACCAGCGTACCGCTCATCCCCGCGCGCTCGGCCAGCAGCGTATCCCAGTCCTCGGTGCCCGCCCAGAACACCCGCTTCAGCATGGCCATGGCCTCGGGGTTGGAGGCCGCCAACGTGGTGGCCAACGCGTTGACGGCGTCATCCATACCGGCCACGTCGTCGAAGAGCCGCGCGTACAGACCGTGTCGTTCGCCCCACGCCGCGTCGCGCCAGTCGGCGTCCACCGACATCGCGCCAAAGGCCGCCAGACCGATCTTTTTCTCGATCACCGGCCCCACCACGAACGGACCGATCCCGACGGCCAGCTCGCTCAGTTTGGCCGACGCCTTGGTGACCGCCATGCTGAAGTCGGAGGCCGCGATGAGTCCCACCGCGCCGCCGGCCGCTTTGCCGTGCACGCGGCTGATCACGAACTTCGGCGCACGGATCATGGCGAGGATCACACGGGCGAACCCGCTGAAGAACTCCTGACCCTGCGCGGGGGTGTCGATCGCGCTGAGCTCGTCGAACGAGGCGCCGGCACAGAACGGGCCGGTGCCGCCGCTCTGCAGGACGATCACCCGCGCCGCGGGATCGGCGCCCATGGCCGTCACGGCCGCGGCGAGATCGCGGAGAATCGCGCTCGGCAGGGCGTTGCTCTTGGGATGAAAGAACTCGATGCGGCCGATACCGTCGGACACGTCGGTGCGGACGTAGCCGTCCGGACTGGAGGCGGGGCGGGAAGCGTCTGTCGTCATACACGGAAATTAGCGCGCCGGTCCGATTGTCGAACACTGTTTGCGGCCAGTACATTCCAGTTATGGACCACAACTCGATCGTCCCCACGGAAGATCCGGCCCTCCTGGCCGCCTTCGAAGCGCGCATCGCCGCCGGCGAGAGCATCGAGCCGAAGGACTGGATGCCGGAGCGCTACCGCAAGCAGCTCACCCGGATGATGTCGCAGCACGCGCACTCCGAGATCGTCGGCATGTTGCCCGAAGGCAACTGGATCACGCGCGCGCCGTCGCTGCGCCGCAAGATGTCGCTCATCGCCAAGGTGCAGGACGAAGCCGGGCACGGGCTGTACATCTACTGCGGCACGGAAACGCTCGGCGTCGATCGCCACGAGCTCGTCGAGGCGCTGCTCGATGGGCGCGCGAAGTACTCGAGCATCTTCAATTACCCCACGCTCTCGTGGGCCGACATGGGCGTCATCGGCTGGCTCGTGGACGGCGCCGCGATCGTGAACCAGACCGTGCTCGCCAAGGCCTCGTATGGGCCGTACGCGCGCGCAATGGTGCGCATCTGCAAGGAAGAAAACTTCCACAAGCGCCAGGGCTACGAGATCTGTTCGGTGCTGGCCAACGGCACGCCCGAGCAGCGCGAGATGGTGCAGGAGGCCTTCAACCGCTTCTGGTGGCCGTCCCTCATGATGTTCGGGCCCAGCGACACGGATTCGCCGAACAGCGCCGAGCTGCTCAAGTGGCGCGTGAAGCGCAAGACGAACGACGAACTCCGTCAGCGGTTCGTGAATCTCACGGTGCCCCAGGCCATCGCCATCGGCATCACCGTGCCCGATCCCGATCTGCATCTCGACCCGGCCACTGGTGACTGGACCTTCGGCGAGATCGACTGGAGTGAGTTCTTCGAAGTCCTGAAGGGCAACGGGCCGTGCAATCGCGAGCGGCTCGAGGCACGTCGTGCGGCGCACGACGAGGGCGCGTGGGTGCGGGCGGCGGCATCGGCGTACGCCGAGAAGCAGCAGGCGCGTTCCTCCACGGCTGCGGCCTGATCCCAGGACACCAATCATGTCAGACAGTCAGTGGCCCCTGTGGGAAGTGTTTACGCAGCCCAACAAGGGACAGCCGTTCGAACACGCCGGCAGCGTGCACGCACCGGACGCGGAACTCGCGCTGCAGAACGCCCGCGACGTGTATGCGCGTCGCGGCGAAGCGGTGAATCTGTGGGTCGTCCCCAGCACGGCCATCGTGGCGTCCGCGCCCTCCGATGCCGGGCCGTTCTTCGATCCGGGCAACGACAAGCCGTATCGGCACCCGCAGTTCTATATCGCGCCGCGCGGCGTGCGCATCTTCTGAGTCGCTGATGACCGAACCGTCGTTCCAGGTCGCCGCACCGCGCAGCACGCCGGTCGCCAATCCGTTGTTCGAATACGTGCTGCGGCTGGGTGACGATCGCCTCGTGCTTGGTCATCGGCTGTCGGAGTGGTGCGGCCACGGGCCGATCCTCGAGGAGGACATCGCCCTCGCCAACATGGCCCTCGACCTGATCGGTCACGCCACGTCGCTGCTGGGGCTCGCCGGTGAGCTCGAGGGGCGGGGACGCGATGCCGACCGGCTGGCGTATTTCCGCGACGCCGTGGCCTATCGCAACGCGCTGTTGGTCGAAGTCCCCAACGGCGACTTCGCCGTCACCATGGTGCGGCAGTTCCTGTTCGACGCGTACAGCGTGCTGATCTGGGATGCGCTCTCGCGTTGCGAACACGAAGGGCTGGCGGCGATCGCCGTCAAATCGCTCAAGGAAGACAAGTACCACCTGCGGCACAGCAGCGAGTGGGTGGTCCGGTTGGGCGACGGCACCGACGAAAGCCACGCGCGCACACAGGCCGCGCTCGATGCGCTCTGGCGCTACACGGGTGAACTGTTCGACCAGGACGCCGTGGACGATGCAGTCGCCGCCGAAGCGTTCATCGCGATCGACAAAGCGGCGCTGCACTCGCTGTGGGAGAAGATGGTTACGGACGTGCTCCGTCGGGCCACCCTCACCGTCCCGGCCGATCCGGCCATGCGTCGCGGCGGGCGACGCGGGTTTCACACGGAGGCGTTGGGGCACATGCTCGCCACGATGCAGATCGTGGCCCGCTCGCACCCCGGCGCGGCATGGTAGCGCGCGTTCGACCGGCGTACGGCAGATGCTGAACCGCGACGAGGTGTACGCGGTATTGCGGACGGTCATGGACCCCGAGGTGCCGGTCATCAGCGTCATCGATCTGGGGATCGTGCGCGATGTCGCCATCGACGGCAGCGCGGTGCGCGTCACCATCACGCCCACGTACTCCGGCTGTCCGGCCATGCGCGAGATCGAGGCCGACATCCGGACGGCGCTGCAGGCACACGGCGTGGGTGACGTGTCGATCAATCTCGTGCTCTCGCCAGCCTGGACCACCGACTGGATCGGCCCCGAGGCACGCGAGAAGCTCCGCGCCTACGGCATCGCCCCGCCGGGGCGCGCCGAACCGCAGGGGCTGATCACGCTCACCCGCGCGCGCGTGCCCGTGCCGTGTCCCTTCTGCGGCTCCAGCGACACGCGATTGCAAAGCGAATTCGGCAGCACCGCGTGCAAGGCGATACACGTGTGTAATGCGTGTAGACAACCATTCGACGAATTCAAAGCGCTGTAAACGGCAAACTCCCTAGTGAGCAGGGGGGAGGGTTTCAGGGGGCAGGACGCAGGTGAACCGCGCGTGGTTCCTGCCTCCTGCCCCCTGAAACCCTCCCCCCTGTTTCCTAGGGAGTTTGCAGTTTCAGTCCATCAGCCCAGCAAGAACTACTTCAGATCCCCAAACGGCAAGTGTCCCGCACGCTCACTGGCCGAGCGGCACGCGGTCGGCGCACCCTTGCCGTCCAGCAGCTGCCAGATCTCCACGCGGCGGTTCGGCGCCTGCGCGGTCTTGTTGGCCTTCGACACGCGCGGACGCGGCGGGCCGGGGTCGGCGTCACCGTTCGGCGCCACGATGCACTGTTCGCCGAAGCTCGACGACACGATGCGATCCTTGATCGACGCGGCGTCCTTGCCGGCCAGCTTGAGCAGCGACTTCATGACCGCTTCCGCCCGGGTCTTCGCGAGCGTGTTGTTGTACGCTTCGTCGCCGTACCAGTCGGTGTGTCCTTCCACCGACACGCGCAGCGTCGGGATGCGCTTCATGGCCTCGAGCACCACCTTCAGCGTGTCCATCCCCGACTTCAGCACGATCGCCTTGTCGAAGTCGAACAGCGTCTCGTCCAGCGCGACGCGCGCGGCTTCCACGGCCTTGCAGTCCACCGTCGCCGTCTTGGTCTGCGTGCTGCCGTACGCCGTCTTCGTGGCGGTGATCGTCGTGCTGCCGGCCGCGTTGCACGTCACCGTGCCGTTGCTGACCGAGGCGATCGACGCATTCGCCGTGCTCCACGTGATCGCGCCGAGGTCGACGTTGTCCGCATCCACGGCCTTCGCCGCGAACGACAGCGTCTTGCCCACATCCGTCGCGCCGCTCGTCGGCGTGAGCGTCAGCGTCCACGCCGGCGGCGGCACGGTGACGGTCGACGACGCCGTGCGCTCGATCTTCTTGACGAGGCCCTTGCAGGTGATCGTGGCCGTGCCGTACTTCACGGCCGTCGCCTTGCCGGTGTTGTCCACCGTCGCCACCGACGCGTCGCTCGACGAGCACGTCAGGTTGAGCACCTTCCGCAGTTCGATCGGACGCGCCTTCATGTCGGCGGCCGAGAGCGCGAACTGGCGCGTGCTGCCGCGGGCGATCGTGGCCGTGGCCGGATCGATCTTGAGCGTCCAGTCGAACTGCTCCACCGAGGCGCAGCCACCGCGCAGCGCGTACGTGACGCCGGCGCGGAGGCCGAGGTTGCGCGACGTGCCGTCGATATTCTGCTCGTTCGGCGACGGGTTGTTGTCCAGGATGCCGTCGATGCGGGCGCCCCACTTGCCCGCCGAGCACAGCTTGAGCCCCAGCAGGCCGGTCATGCCGTCTTCGTACTCGTTCGGCGTGGCGCGGCCGGCGTACACGGAGTTCACGTACCCACCGCCGAGCACCAGCGAGGCCTTCTTCGACGCGACGATCGGTACCGTGAGCGTGGCGAGGCCGCGGAACGGACGGTAGGTGATGTCTTCGTTCGGGGCGCGCGTCGCCTTCGTGCTGCCCACCTGAATGTCTCCTTCGACGCCGAGCCACTTATACACGGACAGGCCGGCGCGGGCACCGATGCCGGCCACGTTGTCCATGCGCACCTTCTCGTCCAGCTTCGTGAACTGCCCGAACGCGCCAACTTCAACGCGCTCGCCAAGGCTCTGCGCCTGGACGGCGGGAACGGCGGCCAGCGCCGCGAACAGTGTGATACCGATCAATCGTGTTTTCATACGATCCTGTGCTGAAGTCCAAAATGAACGGACACCACCGATGCCCGCCCGTGGCGGCTACGCCCCACGGTGTACATGAATCGTAAGCGATTGAGGCGCGGTGCGATACATCACCATCCCGCCGTGACGGGATGTGTCGGCGGGCCCATCCGCGGTGTCGGCGGGCTGGATGGCACCCGGTCGCGGTCCGCCCACCGAACACGCTGGGGAGCGGCCCGGACCGGCTCAGGCCCGCAAGAGCCCCTCGATCGCGGCACGAATGGCCTCGACCCCCGGCACCACGGCCTCCAGGAGCACCGTGTGGTAGGGGACCGGGATATCGGCCGGGGCCAGGCGCTGAATGGGGGCATCGAGATGCCAGAACGCCTCCTGCGCCACCACGCCCGCGATTTCCGCCCCGAAGCCGGCTGTCAGGTTGTCTTCGTGGACGATCAGGCACCGCCCGGTCTTCCGCACCGACGCCAGGACCGCCGCGCGGTCCCACGGGGAAATGGTGCGCAGGTCGATCAGCTCCACCCGGTCCCCGAAGGCCTCCGCGGCCTCGGCGCA
The DNA here is from genome assembly GCA_031127095.1 of Gemmatimonadota bacterium. Lineage (GTDB taxonomy): Bacteria > Gemmatimonadota > Gemmatimonadetes > Gemmatimonadales > Gemmatimonadaceae > Gemmatimonas. The sequence continues at coordinate 4,313 of JARIEX010000067.1, read as the reverse complement.
CCGGTGCACCATGGCACTCCACGACACCACCGTTACATCCGTCCCCTCACGCACGATCCGCGCCTGCCCGAAGGGCAGCACGTAGTCGTCGCCCGGGTACCGCCCGCTACCGTCGCCGGTCATCAGCAGCGACCGGTGCTCGAAGAAAATGGTCGGGTTCGGGCTGCGCATCGCCGCCCGCAACAGCCCCACCGCATCGGTCGCGTTCGACGGCATCGCCACTTGCCAGCCGTAGGCATGCGCAAAGCGTACCTCGTCGCTCAGGCTGTGCCACGGATCACCCACGTCCTTGCCGAACCCGCCCGGCATGCGCACCACGATCGGCGCGGCAAAGCGGTTGGCGGTGCGCCACCGCATCGTCCCGGTGTTGTTCAGCTGTTCGGTGGCGGGATCGGCGTACTTCCGGAACTGGATCTCGGCCACGGGCATGAGCCCGCTGATCGCCATCGCCACGGCACGCCCGATGATCCCCTCCTCGGAGAGGCTCGTGTCGAACACGCGCGTGGGGCCGAACTGCTTCTGCAGCCCCTCGGTCACGAGGTGCACACCCCCCTTCCGCCCCACGTCCTCGCCGAACACGACGACCTTGGGGTTGACCGCCAATTCGTGCCGCAACGTGCGGCGGATCGCTTCGGCATAGCGCAGTAGCTCGCCGTCCTCGTGTGGCACCGCCGTCCCGCCCAGCGCGGACCGCTCCGCGCGCGACAGACCACCCATGGGCTCGACGACATCCGGCGCGTCATCGGCGAACACGTGCTGGGCGATCGTCCGGACGTCCGGAATGCCCCGCGCACGGGCCTCCTCGAGCCCGGCAGCCACATCGCGTGCCACCTCGGCCTCGAGCTCCTCCCACGCGGCGGGGGACAGCAGCGCGGGGACCAGATAGTCGCGCAGCTTCGGAAGCGGGTCGCGTGCCAGATCGTCCGCGATCTCCTCGTCGGTGCGATATCCCTTCTGGTTGTCGGGGCCGGAGTGACTGCAGAGGCGCGGGACGGTGAGACGCACCAGCGCCGGTCCCTCTCCACGGCGCACGTGCGCGACGGCTTCCTGCAGCAGGCCGGCGGCCTCGTGCGGATCGGTGCCGCTGCCGTTGCGGATGAACAGGTTGGTGAACGACGCGAGGTTCCGCGCGATGTCACCCCCCGGGGTCTGCATGTCGCCGCGCACGCTGATGCCGAGGTCGTTGTCCTCGATGTAAAACAGCATCGGCAGCTTGAGCGTCGTCGCCATGGTGAGCGAGGCCCAGAAGCCGCTGGTGGCCACCGAGGCATCGCCGCCCAGCGCGACGCTCAGGCACTGCGCATACCCGGCGTCGCCGAGCGCATCGCGATGGTACATGATGGACTGCGCCCATCCCGCCGCCGGCGTGTACTGCGAGCCGACGTCACCCGACATCGGGAGCACCGTGCAGCCGGCGCGGTTGGGGAGGTTGCACACCACGCCGATGTCACGGCCGTCGCTGAAGCCGCCGGCTCGGCCCAGTGGGCTGCCGAAGGCGTCGGGAATGGACAGCCCCACCGAGAGCAGGAACGGGCGCGAGCGGTAGTACGCCCCCGCGCCGTCGTGTTGGCCGTTGATCAGCGAGCCCAGAATGACCTGCGCCATGTCGTGGCCGCGCGCGGAGAACTGGTACAGCACCAGATGCTCGCGCGGCACGGCATGCCGCATGCGGTTGGTGCTCTCCTCAGTGTCGTCGATGGCTCGCGAAACGAGCGTGTGATACGCGATGCGACGCCAGTCGAAGCCGGCGTGGGGTATCGTCCGCGTGGCGGCGGAGGCGCGGGGCGATGTCGGGACACCCGTCGTGACAACAGGCTTGGCGGCAGGCTTGGTAGCAGACTTGGCAGCAGACTTGGCAGGCATATGCTACTAATCTGCCCGACCGTGCCCCCCGACGGGAGCGTCGGAATGGTAGTTTTCGGTATGCACTCCCCGGTCTCTTCCCTGCTGATCGATCAGCGTGACGGTGTTCTGACCCTCACGCTCAATCGCCCCGACGTTCTCAACAGTTTCAACCGCGAGATGGCGGCGGCGCTCCTGGCGGCGCTGCAGCATGCGGCCGCCGAACCGACCGTGCGCGCCGTGGTGCTCACCGGCGCCGGTCGTGGCTTCTGTGCCGGTCAGGACCTCGCCGAGGCGCTGCCGCAGGGCGACGGCCCCATGCCCGATATCGGCGAGATCGTGCAGACCTGCTACAACCCCATCATCCGCGCCATCCGCACCCTCGAAAAGCCGGTGCTGTGCGCCGTGAACGGCATCGCGGCCGGCGCGGGGGCTAATCTCGCCTTTGCGTGCGATCTCACCATCGCGGCGGATGACATCAGCTTCGTGGAAAGCTTCGCGAAGCTGGGGCTCATCCCCGACACCAGCGGCACCTTCTTCGTACCGCGCCTCGTGGGGATGCAGCGTGCCACGGGGATGTTCTTCCTGGCCGAGAAGATTCCGGCAGTGAAGGCGAAGGAGTGGGGGCTCATCTGGGACGTCGCGCCGAAAGCCGAGCTGATGACGGTGGTGCACGCCATGGCGTCGTCGCTGGCCACGCAGGCCACCCGTGGCTTCGGTCTCACCAAGCGGGCGCTCAACGCCAGCTTCGCGAATGGCCTCGACGCCCAGCTCGACGTGGAAGCGCAGGCCATGCATGAAGCGGGACGGACGGCCGACTACGAAGAGGGCGTGCGTGCCTTCCTCGAGAAGCGCGCCCCGGTGTACCGCGGCGCATGAGCCCCGGACCGGATGTGTCGATGAACACCGTGGGCGTCGTCGGCGCCGGCGCGATGGGCGCGGGGATCGCGCAGGTGGCGGCCGTGCACGGACACCCCGTGGTGCTGGCCGATGCGCAGCCGGCGTCGATTGGGCGGGCGCGGGACGGGCACGCCAAGGCAATGGCCCGCGACGTGGAGAAGGGGCGCCTCACACGCGAGGCGGCCGACGCCGTGCTGGCGCGCATCACGTACGTGGACGGGGTCAGCGCGGAGCAGCTGGCCGCCTTCGCGCCGTGCGGCGTGGTCATCGAAGCGATCGTGGAACAGCTCGCCGCCAAGCAGCAGCTGCTGCGTGCGCTCGAAGCGATCGTGGCGCCGTCGGCGATGCTGGCGTCGAACACGTCGTCGCTGTCCATCGCCGCGCTGGCCGGGTCGTGCGCGCACAGCGAGCGCGTGGTGGGCGTGCACTTCTTCAATCCGGCGCCGGTCATGCCGCTGGTGGAGATCATCCCCGCCATCACCACGTCGGAGGGCGTCATCGCCCACGCGCGGGCGCTGGTGACGGCGTGGGGTAAGACCACCGTGCTCGCCGCCGACACCCCGGGCTTCCTGGTGAACCGGGTGGCGCGGCCGTTCTACGGCGAATCGCTACGCATCCGCGAAGAAGGGATCGCCGATTGCGCCACGATCGACTGGGCCATGAAAGCCGTGGGCGGCTTTCGCATGGGCCCCTTCGAACTCATGGACTTCATCGGGCTCGACGTGAACTTCGCCGTCACGCGGTCGGTGTTCGAGGGGATGTTTCTCGATCCGCGCTACCGTCCGGCGCACGCGCAGCAGCGGTTGGTGGAAGCCGGCTGGCTGGGGCGCAAAACCCGGCGTGGGTTTTATGACTACCGCGACGGCGCCGTGGCCCCGGTGCCGCACGACGACCCGGCGCTCGGGCAGCGCATCGTCGATCGCGTGCTGGCGATGCTCGTGAACGAAGCCGTCGAGGCGGTGCACCTGCAGTTGGCCTCGGTGCCGGACATCGAGCTCGCCATGACCACCGGCGTGAATTACCCGCGCGGCCTGTTGCAGTGGGGCGATGAGATCGGCGCGCCCAATGTGCTGGCCATGCTGCAGGTGTTGCAGTCGGAAACGGGCGACGATCGCTACCGCCCCAGCACGCGCCTCCGTCGCGCCGTGCAGGCCGGCGCGTCGCTCCTCGACGCCCGGCGGTACTCGTGACCACGCCCTCCGCGGTCGACGTCGTCAACACGCTGATGGCCCGCGACCGCTTCTCGCAGTGGCTCGGCATCGAAGTGCTCGAGGCGGCCGTTGGTCGGTCGGTGCTGCGCATGACGATCCGCGACGACATGGTGAACGGCTTCGGCACGTCGCACGGCGGCATTCTCTTTTCGCTGGCCGACAGTGCCTTCGCCTTTGCCACGAATGCCGGCGGCGTCCTCAGCGTGGCCATCGACTGCTCGGTCGGCTTTCCCGTGGCCGTGCGTCCGGGCGATGTGCTGACCGCCACCGCCGTGGAGCAGAGCACCACCAAGCGCCTGGCCTTTTGTGATGTCACCGTGCGCAATCAGGACGACGTGATCGCCGGTCATTTCCGCGGCA
>JARIEX010000066.1 GCA_031127095.1 Gemmatimonadota bacterium | reverse complement strand
GCCCATTGTTCCGGGCCCGATCGCAACGCCGGCCGCGGGATCCCCGCTGGTCGTCTCCTGGAACGGCACCAACGACGCGTCGGCCGCCATCATCCTGTCCGTCCGCTACGGCGCCACGCCCACGGCCACGACCGCCAACGAACAGATCTACTGCGCCCTGAAGGACGACGGGGCCTTTCAGGTTCCCGCGACGGGCTTGAACGCATTCCAGGCGTCACCGGCCGCCCTACGGTCCCTCGCGTTGATCCGGTGGCGCACCAACGAGGTGCGCCCCGATGCCTCCACGCTGCTGCACATCGTATCGACCGTCGACACGATCGTCCGTTTTCCCTGACGCCCGGTCTGGGTCATCCCAATGTCCGATCGGATCGAGCAGGATTCCCTCGGTGAACTGCCGGTGCCGGCGGACGCGCTGTACGGCATCCAGACTCTCCGCGCAGCGCGGAACTTCGCCGTCAGCGGGCTGCGTCCCCTCGAGCCGTTCGTCGTCGCGCAGGTGTGGATCAAGAAAGCCGCCGCGCTGACGCACCGCGATACCGGGCGTCTCGATCCGCGGCGTGCCGATGCCATCGTGGCGGCGGCCGATGAAGTGCTGGCCGGACAGCATCGTGAGCAGTTCATCGTCGATCCGTATCAGGCGGGCGCGGGCACCTCGCACAACATGAACGTGAACGAGGTGCTCGCCAATCGCGCCAACGAGTTGCTCGGCGCCGTGCGCGGCAGCTACGCGCCGGTGCATCCGAATGACCACGTGAACATGGCGCAGAGCACCAATGACACCATCCCGACCAATATCCGGCTGGCCGTGCTCCGGCAACTGCCGTCCCTCCTCGCGGCCGTTGATGCGCTGAGCGCGGCGCTGGCGCAGAAGGGCAGGGACTTTGATGGCATCGTCAAGGCGGGCCGTACCCATCTGCAAGACGCGATGCCCATTCGGCTCGGTCAGGAGTTTTCGGCGTACGCCGGCACACTGCGTCGCTGCCGGCGCCGCATCATCGAAGCCGCCGATTATCTCAATGATCTGGGCATCGGTGGATCGGCCGTCGGCACGGGAGTCACCGTGCAGCCGGAGTACCCGCACCGGATGGTCGCGCATCTGGGGGTGATCTCGGGTATCACCACGTTGCGCGTCGGTGAGGATCGCATCCAGCTCATGCAGAGCATGGGGGATGCCGCGGCCTTTTCCGGTGCGCTGCGGGGACTCGCGATCGATCTATCCAAGATCGTCAGCGATCTGCGCCTGATGGCGTCGGGCCCGCGGACCGGACTCGATGAGATCGTGCTCCCTGCCGTGCAGCCCGGATCGTCGATCATGCCGGGCAAGATCAACCCGTCCATCCCTGAGATGGTCAATCAGGTCTGTTTCCAGGTCATCGGCTGTGATACCACGGTGGCGATGGCCGCCGAGCACGGACAGCTCGAACTCAACGTCATGATGCCGGTCATCGCGCATAACGTGCTGCTGTCCATGCAGCTCCTCACCAACGCGATCACCGCACTCACCGATCGCTGCGTCACCGGCATCGAGGCCAATGCCGCGATGTGCGCGTATTGGGTCGAGCGTTCGGCCGCGCTCGCCACGGCCCTGATGCCGCAGATCGGCTACGCCGCGGCGGCGGACATCGCGAAACGGTCGGTTCAGGAGGGAATCCTCATCCGCGACCTCGTCCGGCGTGAGGGGCTACTGCCGGCACAGGACATCGACACCGTGCTGGACCTGTTCCGCCTGACGGAGATTGGCGTGCCGTCCGGCGACCGCCCGTCGGCCGCCGGTGGCTGATGCCCCGGCGCGGCAGGTCATCCGGCTTTTCCCGTCGGGAACTTGTCCGCACGGCCCGGGAGCCGTAGACTCGAAGCATGCGTATCACCACGTGGGCTGAATACGGACTGATCTGTGCCCTGCATCTCGCGCGGCGCGCGGGGACAGGACCGGTCACGGGGCGCGACGTCGCCGCACGCGAGCGGTTGCCCGGCGACTATGTCGAACAGATTCTGCTGCGCATGCGTCGCGCCGGCATCGTCGACAGTACCCGCGGCGCGCGAGGGGGCTACGCGCTCTCACGCCCGGCCAGCGAGATCTCCGTGCGCGATGTCATTCAGGCGTCTGAACTCACCACGTTTGATCTGCACTGCGTCAGTCATCCGGTCGATGCCGAGCGCTGCGCGGCGGCGGAGAACTGCAGCATCCGGCCGGTGTGGTTGCTGCTCCAGCAGCGCATCGACGAGGTGCTCGAGGGGGTCAAGCTGAGCGATCTGCTGACAGACGAGGCCAGCGTGCGTGACCGCGTCGGCCTTCCGCCGTTCGTGGCCGTACCTGCAGTGCCCGGCGCCCTGCCGATCCTTCAGTCCTGACGCCAATGGGCATGTGGGCACGGTGGCGCGCCGCACGCGACCGACGGCGGTTGGCATCGCGGTATCTCGACGCCCTGCCGCGTGCCATTGCGCCCGCGGACGCAGTGTGGCTGTGCGACATGGGAGTCACCGAGGAAGTCGCGCGCCGGGAACTGGCCTTCGCCCTGCGCGCGGTCGCCTTGATCGTCGCGGAGCGTGACGCGCTCGATGACCGGACCGCCTCGGACGTGGCGCACCGTCTAGCACCAGAAATTCAGCGGGAGTTCCACGCGAACGCCGGTACGGGGCGCGCATGGGATCAACGCTGGCGTGCCTACACCGGCGCCCTCGCGATGCGTGGGGATGCCGACGCCCCCGCCGTACGGCTGGCCCGGGTGCTCCTCGGCGGTGCCGGTCTCGTGTCCCCGGAGCCGGAGCAGGTGGCGAGTGCTTCCGCGTTCATCACGGACGTGCGGTCCCGTGCCAATGAGTCACTGCGCCACGCATTCGGCGTGGCCAGTCTCCCCGACGACGTGCGTCCTTCAGCACTCAGTCGCTAGTCGGATGACCCGGCGCGTTCGGTCGTCCGTGTGGCCGGTCGAGAACAAGCAGACAAACGAGGGGGAAGGCGGCTGATGCCACCTTCCCCCTCGTTCGTCTTGTTTGTACTCGAGTGCCGAAGGCCGGACTCGAACCGGCACGTCCTTGCGGACACTGCGCCCTGAACGCAGCGCGTCTACCAATTCCACCACTCCGGCAGATCCTGTCCTCGTGCCCGAACACACACTTTCGTGCACGATTCCATCAGGGCCGTATAGAATGGTTGGACGTGCCCCCGATGTCAACGCCATCGGACACACTTCGTACGCCGTGATCCCGCCGCGGTATTACTTTTCCGAGTAGCATGGCAAACAAGGACACGGAAGAACCGACAGAAATGATCGCCCGCAACAAGCGCGCGCGACACGACTACGAAATCCTGGATACCTGGGAGACCGGGGTCGTGCTGACGGGCACGGAGGTCAAGGCGTTGCGTGAAGGCCGCGCCAATCTCACGGATGCCTTCGGGGTGATCAAGGACAACGAGATCTTCCTCCTGAACTGCTACATCGGGGCGTATGGTCAGGGGAATGTGTTCAATCACGAGCCCACCCGCACCCGGAAGTTGCTGATGCACCGGCGCGAGATCCGGCGTCTCATCGGCGCCGTGGAGCGGCAGGGGCTCACGCTGGTTCCCCTCGATCTGTATTTCAAAAACGGTCGCGTCAAGGCACGGCTCGCGCTCGTGCGGGGTAAGCAGCAGCATGACAAGCGGGAAGATCTCAAGAAGCGCGACGCGGAGCGCGAGATGGCGCGTGCCCTCAGCCGACGCTGACGGACGCCAGTGACGATCCTCGGATCCGTCGCACTCCTGCTGCAACTCGCGCAGGCCACGTCGGTCCTGCCTCCGCTGTCCGTGCGCGCCGGCGACCGCGTGCGCGCGGTGCCCACCGTGGTGCACCCGGAGGGCGGCATCGCCGTGCGAGCCGACGCGCTGGCTGAGGCACTGGGCGGGCAGGTGGTCGCCGATGCCGCATTGGCGGGGCGCTTCCGATTCGAGGTGGGCACCACCGGCGTGGATCTGCAGGCCGGGAGCGCGCTCGCGGTGGTGGCGGGCGATACGATCCCGCTGCGTGCCGGCGTCTTCAGGCGCGGCGACCTGCTCTTCGTGCCGCTCGCGCTGGCTACCGAGCTGTTGCCGCGGCTTGGCGCCGGCGTCCTCTTCGACGCGGACAACGCAGAATTGCGACGCTTCGCGACCGTCACGGCCGCCCGTCGCCCACCGCCGCCGCGCGCCGCACGCGCCCGTGCCACCACGATCGCAGCGCCGGCGGATAATGCGCGCAGTGCCGCCGCGCGCAGCGCAGCGCTCCGCCGTCGCGTGGTGGTGATCGACGCTGGACATGGAGGACCGGACAACGGCATGAGCGGGCCGATCGGGTCTCCCCGCAAGGTATTCGAGAAAAACATCACCTTGGCGTTTGCGCGGGTCCTGCAGCGCACCCTGCAGGCGCGCGAGGTGCAGGTCGTGATGACACGCACCACCGACACGCTGATTGCGCTCTCCGATCGCGGGCGCATCGCCAATCAGGCGAAGGCCGACCTGTTCCTCTCGGTGCACGTCAACGCGGCCAATCCACGCTGGAGCAACCCCGGCGGCGCCCGAGGGTTCGAAACGTTTTTTCTGGCCGAGGCCAAGACCGAGGACGAGCGGCGCGTCGAAGCGATGGAAAACGAGGCCATTCGCTTCGAAACCAGCGAAGATGTCTCGCGTGACGATCCGCTCGGGTTCATCATGCGCGACATGGCGCAGAATGAGCATCTGCGCGAATCCGGACGCCTTGCCGAGATGATTCAGTCCGGCATGCGCCAGGTGCATCCCGGCCCCAATCGCGGGGTCAAACAGGCGGGATTTCGGGTGCTCGTGACCGCCTTCATGCCCGCGGTGCTCGTGGAGATCGGCTTCGGCACCAATAAGAGCGAAGCGCAGTACATGACTGATCCGGCACGTCAGCAGGAATTGGCCGAAACCGTTGCCGACGCGGTCGTGCGGTATCTGGAGGAGTACGAGCGGAAGGTGGGGGGCGGCGGGTGATACGCCCCCTCCGGAATCTGGCGCTGGTCCTCGCCGCATGGCTGGCCGGCGGCGGATGCGTGTATTACAACGGCATCTACAACGCACAGGCTGAGGCGAGGCAGGGCGATGTGCGCCTGCGGCACGATGACGAGGGAGGGGCCACAACCCGCTTTCAGCGGTCGGCCGCGATTGCCGAAAGTGTCCTCGTTCGGCATCCCACGTCGAAATGGCGCCCGCGGGCGTTGTACCTCGCGGCGCGAAGCGGGGCGCTGGCGGCGCAATGTGACCGGGCTGTGCCACGGCTGCGGGAACTGCTGGCTGGCGCCACCCTCGCGCCGGCCGATCGTGATCGAACACGCCTCGCGCTGGCCTCCTGTGAGGTCCGCACGGGACGCAGTGCGGCGGCGCGTCCACGACTGGATTCGCTCATCGGCTCCGACCGCCAGGAGCTCGCTCGCCAAGCGCGTATTTGGGGGGCGCGCGCAGCCCTCAGCATGGGCGACCGCGATGCCGTGCCCGCGTACCTCGGCGGTCTCGGTGCGGCCGTGCTCGAGTGGGAACTCATCGCCGCGTCGCTGTCCGCGCGCGAATACGCCCGCGTCGAGTCGCTGCTCGTCGTGCGGGCGCGCATCGGTGATTACCGCGACGACGTGGCGCGTGCGCTGCGCGAGCTCGTCGCCGATGGACGGTTTGAAGGCGCGGAGCGCATCGTCGGACAGTACGATGCGGCAGGGATCGGCGACGAAAGCCGCGCGCGTCTCCACTTCGCCCTCGGTGATGTGCATCTGCGCCTCGGTCGTGATTCGCTCGCTCGCCACCACCTGTTCTCCGCGCGTACCCTCTCGCGCCGTGACACGCTCACCGCGCGGGAGGCCAACGCGCGGCTCGCGCTGCTCGAGCTGTCCCGGGTCTCCTCCGTCCGCGAGCTCGATACCCTCGTCGCGCGTCAGGACAGCGTGGTCTGGCGCACCGCGTATGCCGCCGTGGTCGGCGAGCGCGTGCTGCTCTTCCGGCTGCTCATGGCGGGCACCGTGACGGGTGATACCACGGGGGCTGCGTCGTTTCTGGCGGCGGAGATTGCCCGGGATTCCCTGCGTGCTCCGCGCTTGGCGCGGTCGCTGTTCGTCGAGATCGCGCGCGAGCGCCCCGGGTCGCCGCTCGTGCCGCACGCGTGGTATGCGGCGGCGCTGCTCGAGCCCGACAGCGCCGACAGCTGGTACCGACGCATCCTCGCCGATCATCCGCAGTCTGCCGTCGCGGCGCGATTGCGCGGGCAAGAGCCATCTGATCGCGCGGACTTTGTTCGCGCACCCGAATTGCTGAGATTGCACTGGAGCGAGACGCTGCGCCGGTGGACGGACAGCGTACGGACGCTTCGACTTCCCCCCAAATCCAGTGCTCGGTGATCTCGTGACAGCGAACGCGGTGACGGTCGGCATGACGACGGCATCAGTAGCGCCGACCGAGCGAGGGACCGGCGTCCACGTGGCCGGCCTCGTCTTCAGGAATCCCGTCGTGCTGGCGGCCGGGACGGCCGGTTTCGGTCAGGAAGTCGATGACGTCCTCGACCTGTCCGCGCTCGGCGGCATCGCCACCAAGGCGGTGAGTGTCGCGCCGCGCCACGGCGCCCCGCCGCTCCGGGTCAGTGAATTCGCCGGCGGCATGATCAACGCCATTGGGTTGGCCAACCCCGGGCTCGAGGCCGTTCGGGCCGACTGCCTGCCGTGGCTGCACCGGACGCACCCCGGTACCAGGGTGATCGTCAACGTCGTGGGCAACACCGTCGAGGAGTTCGAGCGGGTCGTCGGCGGCCTGAACGGACTGCCCGGGATCGATGCCTTCGAGTTGAACGTCAGCTGCCCGAACGTGAAAGCCGGCGGCATGGAGTTCGGCGCCGATCCGGTGGCGCTGGCCGCGCTGGTGGGCGCCTCCCGGGCGGTCACCACGCGTCCCATTTTCGTCAAACTCTCGCCCACGCTCGGAGCCGGTGTGGTCGACGCTGCCCGGGTGTCCGTCGAGCACGGCGCCACCGGCCTCACGTTGATCAACACCATGCCCGGGCTCGTTATCGATGCCACACGCCGCAAGCCGAAGATTGGATTCGGCAGTGGGGGCGTGAGCGGTCCCGCGCTGCTGCCGCTGGGGCTCCTCGCCACGTGGCGCGTGAGTCGCGCCCTCCCCGGGGTGCCCATCATCGGCCTGGGCGGCATCAGCACCGGCGTCGATGCGGCGCAGTATCTGCTGGCCGGCGCCTCGCTGGTCGGCGTCGGCACCGCCGCGTTGCGCGATCCGCGCGCGCCCGAACGGATCGCCCGCGAGCTGGCGGCGTGGGCCGTCCGGGAAGGCGTGCGTGACCTCACCACCGTCATCGGCACCTTGGAGTGGCCCGCATGAACCCCCTGTCGCCTGGCAGCGTACCCGAGACGTCCGCCGTCACCCCCATTGTGGCGCTCGATGTCCCCGATCGGGCTGGGGCACAGCGCATCGTCGATGGGCTCGGCGCAGAGTGCGACTATTACAAGGTCGGCCTCGAGCTCTTTGCCGCCGAAGGCCCCTCCATCGTGGCGTGGCTGCGCGGTGCGGGCAAGTCGGTCTTCGTTGACCTCAAGCTCCACGACATCCCGAACACCGTGCGGGGGGCCGCGCGCAGCGTGGCTCGGCACGGCGCGTCGTTGCTCACCGTGCATGCGTCCGGTGGGACCGAGATGGTCCGTGCCGCCGTGGAAGGCGCGGCCGAGGGCGCGGCTGAGAGCGCGGGGGCGGGATCATCGGGATGCGGCATCCTCGGGGTCACCATCCTCACGAGTATGGATGCGGCGGGCATCGGAGCCGCCTGGGGGCGCGATCACATCGACGTCACCAGCGAGGTGGTCCGGCTGGCCGGCCTCGTAGCGGCGGGGGGAGGTGCCGGCATCGTGTGTTCGGGGCATGAGGCCGCCGCTGTGCGCGACGCGTACGCGGACGCCTTGGGACTGCTCATCCCGGGCATTCGACTTGATGGCGGTGCGGCACACGATCAGCGTCGGATCATGACCCCCCGCGCCGCCGCGGCGGCGGGGGCACGCTGGCTCATTCTTGGACGGGCCGTGACCGGGGCGCCGGACCCCGTGGCCGCCATGACGACGGTCCGGGCGTCCCTTGCGGGGTTGCCCTAAGTCCGCTAGGATGAGAGTCTTGCCCGTTTTCGGGTGAGATTCTAGGCCAATCCGCTGGCCACATTTGCTTCGCTCGTGCGCGGAATCGATGTCAGATGTCCCGGTCAGTGGGACGGGGGACACGATGCTTCATGAGCGATGAACGCATGGGGAGTCCGGCCGGCCGACGCAAGTCGGTGCGGGAGACTCCGTTGGCGCGAGAGCGCCAAGGTGACCCGTGAAAGTTCGCAGCAGCGTAAAGCCGATCTGTGAGCACTGCAAAGTCGTCAAGCGACAGGGCGTGACTCGCATCATCTGCAAGCGCAACCCCAAGCACAAGCAGCGTCAGGGCTGAGGGGAAGCGTAACACATGGCACGTATCGCTGGCGTCGATCTCCCTCGTGAGAAGAAGGTTGAGATCGGCCTGACCTACATCTTCGGCATCGGTCGCAAGACCGCCCAGAAGATTCTTGCTGCCGCGGGCGTCTCGCCCGATCAGCGTGTCCGCGATCTCAATGACGCGGACGTCAACAAGCTCCGTCAGGAAATCGAGCGCAATCTTCGCGTCGAAGGTGCCCTGCGCACCGAAATCGCGATGAACATCAAGCGCCTGATGGACATCGGCTCGTACCGTGGCACGCGCCACCGTCGCGGGCTTCCCGTGCGCGGGCAGCGCACGCACACGAACGCGCGCACCAAGAAGGGGCCGCGCCGCGCCATCGCGGGCAAGAAGAAGGTGACCAAGTAAGCCATGGCTACCGCAAAGAAAACCAAGCGCGTCGTCGAGGCCGAAGGCATCGCCCACGTCAGCGCCACGTTCAACAACACGACCATCACGATCACCGATATGCACGGCAACACGGTGTCGTGGGGCTCCGCCGGCAAGGCGGGCTTCAAGGGGTCGAAGAAGTCCACGCCGTTCGCCGCCACGGTGGCCTCCGAGCAGTGCGCGCGCGAAGCGCTCACACTCGGCGTCCGCCGCGTGCATGTGCGTGTGCAGGGGCCGGGCAGTGGTCGTGAGTCCGCCATTCAGGCGCTCGCGGCCGCCGGTCTGCAGGTGAAGTCCATTCGCGACGTCACCCCGATCCCGCACAACGGCTGCCGTCCCCCCAAGCGTCGGAGGGTCTAAGACATGGCCCGTTATACTGGTCCCAGCTGCCGTCAGTGCCGTCGTGAGGGCGCCAAGCTCTTTCTGAAGGGCACCAAGTGCTTCACCGAGAAGTGCCCCGTGGAGCGTCGTCCGTACGCCCCGGGTCAGCACGGTCAGGCCACGGCGCGTCGCAAGAAGGCGTCCGAGTTCTCCAAGCAGTTGCGCGAGAAGCAGAAGATCAAGCGCATCTACGGCATCAGCGAGAAGCAGTTCCGCAACACGTTCGATCGGGTGGCGTCCGCGCCGGGCATCGCCGGTCACAACCTGCTGGCCGCGCTCGAAACGCGCCTCGACAACGTCGTGTACCGCATGGGCTTCGCGCCCAGCCGGAAGGCCGCGCGTCAGCTCATCCGTCACCGTCACATCGAGGTGAAGGGACGCCTGCTCGACATCCCGTCGTACCAGGTGCGCCCGGGTGAAGAAGTCCGCGTGAAGCAGTCGTCGCGCGAACTCGTGCTCGTGATGTCCGCCATGGAACAGGCGGCCCGTGGCGCGTCGCTCGCGTGGATCGCGGTCGACAAGGAGTCGTTCAGCGGTCGCGTGCTCGAGAAGCCGCAGCGGCAGGCGATTCCGCTCGCCGCGCAGGAACAGCTCGTCGTCGAACTGTACTCCAAGTAACACGTCGTACACAGCCGGTGGAGCCCAGCTCCACCGGCGGTCGGGGCCCGAACCCCTCTACGGGGCTACCGCGCGTTCGGGGCGGGGTAGCGCGTCTCCGGCGGACATCGCCGGTGTGACCACTTCACTATTTCGAACCTCATGGCAACGATCGATCTTTCAGGGCTGGTTCGCCCGCAGCTTGTTGAAGCCACCAAGCGCGAGGACACGCCCAATCTGGCCGAATTCCGTCTGCAGCCGCTCGAACGCGGCTTCGGACACACGCTGGGCAACGCGATGCGCCGACTGCTTCTGTCGTCGCTCCGGGGCTCCGCCGTGTGGGCGTTCCGCATCGAGGGCGTGGTGCATGAGCACCAGACCATTGGCGGCGTCGTGGAAGACGTGCACCAGATCATCGGGAATCTCAAGACGCTCACGCTCGCCCTCCCAGACGATGTCGAGCAGACCGTGCTTCGCATTGCCAAGTCGGGTCCGGGCAACGTGACGGCCGCCGATATCCAGGTCAGCGGCGGTGCCCGGGTCATCGACCCGACGCATCACCTCTTCACCATCACCGACGAGCGCGACTTCAACCTCGAGCTCTACGTGAACAAGGGTCGCGGCTACATCGAAAGCGACCAGCATCCCGCCGACAAGAATCTCTCGGTCGACGTGGTGCGCATCGATGCCATTTACAGCCCGGTACGCCGCGTCAACTTCGCCGTCTCTGAGACGCGCGTCGGACAGCGTACCGACTATGACCGTCTCACGCTGACCGTCGAAACCAACGGCACGATGTCGCCCGAGGAAGCGGTGAGCTACGCAGCGGCCTTGGCCCAGACCCACTTCCAGTATTTCGTGGGCTTCGGGTCGTCGGCCTCGGCACAGCCCGGCGCGGGCAGCGACGGCTCCAACAGCGACGCACTCCGCCTGGCCGAACTGTTCCGCACTCCGATCGACGATCTCGAACTCTCGGTTCGCTCGGTCAATTCACTCAAGAACTCGAACATCCGCTCGCTCGGCGATCTGGTCCGCCAGACCGAGGCGCAGATTCTGCAGGTCAAGAACTTCGGGAAGAAGTCTCTGCAGGAAATCGCCGCGCTGCTCGAGAAGGAAGGGCTCAATTTCGGCATGCGTTACGAGGAAAGCACCGACGGTGTGCGCATCCTCGATATGGGCACCCCGCCCAGCCGCGCGGCCGAGAACGCGCCCGACGACGAAGACGACGAGGAGTAATTCCCATGCGCCATCGCAAGGCAAACCGCCAACTTCGGCGGACGAGTGAGCAGCGCCTCGCGCTGCTTCGCAACCTCGCAACCTCGCTCATTGAGCAGGGTGCGATCGAGACGACTGAGGCGAAGGCGAAAGAGCTCCGCCCCTTCGTTGAGAAGCTGATCACCAAGGCCCGGACCGGCACGCTCCACGCGCGCCGCCTGGCCGGCAAGCACGTCCACAAGCGTGAGGCGGCCGACAAGCTGTTCCAGGAAATCGGCCCCATGTTCGCCACGCGGCCGGGCGGGTACACGCGCATTCTCAAAACCGGCCACCGCAAGGGTGACGGTGCGGAGATGGCGCGGATCGAATTGGTCCAGAGCTGAGGAGATCGGACATGGCTATCGATAGACACCGCTGCTACGTCTGCGACAAGGGCGTGGCCTTTGGAAACAGCGTCTCGCACGCAAACAACAAGACGCGTCGCACCTGGAGACCCAATCTGCAGGTCGTGCGCACCCTCAGCGAAGGGAAGGTCATCAAGGTCAAGGCCTGCACGCGGTGCATCGCGGCTGGCAAGATCAGCCGCGCGCCGCGCGGTCAGGTCGCTGTCGCGTAATTCGCGATCACGATCGTCTCAGCGGGGAGCTCGCAGTTGACGGGCTCCCCGCTTTGTACGTATGCCATCCGTCGTCGACACTCACGACTCCTGACTTTCGACTGAGTACTCTGTTGAAGACTGCACTGATCACCGGGATTACCGGACAGGACGGCTCCTACCTCGCCGAACTGCTGCTCGCCAAGGGCTATCGCGTTGTCGGCGTCGTCCGCCGCTCGTCGACCACCCCCTACGAGCGCATCGCCCATCTTGTCGATCGCGTCGAACTCGTCTCGGCCGATCTCCTCGATCAGACGTCGCTCACCGACGTCGTGCACGAAACCCAACCCGACGAGATATACAATCTCGCGGCGCAAAGCTTCGTGCAGACCTCGTGGGCGCAGCCCGTCCTCACGGGCGAGTTCACCGCCCTGGGCGTTACCCGCATGCTCGAGGCGATGCGCAAGGCGGCGCCGAAGTCGCGCTTCTATCAGGCCAGTTCGAGCGAACAGTTCGGCAAGGTGGTCGAAGTCCCCCAGCGCGAGTCCACGCCGTTCTATCCGCGATCGCCGTACGGGGTGGCCAAGCTCTACGGCCACTGGATCACGGTCAACTACCGCGAAAGCTTTAATCTCTTCGCCGTCTCCGGCGTGCTCTTCAATCACGAGTCACCGCGCCGCGGCCTCGAGTTCGTGACGCGCAAGATCACCGATGCGGTTGCGCGCATCAAACTCGGCCTTCAGCACGAGGTCCGCCTGGGCAACCTCGACGCGCGTCGCGACTGGGGCTTCGCTGGTGACTACGTCGACGCCATGTGGCGCATGCTCCAGCTCGATGAGCCCGAAGACTTCGTCATCGGTACCGGTGAGACGTACTCCGTACGGGAGTTCTGCAGCGCCGCCTTCGGCGCCGCCGACCTCGATTACCGCGACTTCGTCGTACAGGACGAAAAGTTCTTCCGCCCGGCTGAGGTCGATCTCCTGGTCGCCGATCCGTCGCGCGCCGCCGAACGGCTTGGATGGGCGCCACAGGTGTCGTTCACGGACCTGGTGCGCATGATGGTTGCCGCTGATCTCGAACGGTACGCACGCGCGCGGTGAGCACGCTGTGAAGCGGGTGCTCGTCACCGGCGCGGCCGGTTTCGTCGGCACGCATCTCCTCGAGGCGCTGAGCGGTCACGGTCTCGAGGTGACCGCGCTCGCCACCGATGACGCCCCCGGAGACGGGCGCGCCCTCGCGTCGTGGATCTACGGGGACCTGCGTGATCCCGGCTATGTCGAGGCCGCGGTGGCCGCGGCGCGTCCGGATACGGTGGTGCATCTCGCGGCGATCTCGCACCTGCCCACCGCCGCCGCCGATCCCGCCCTCGCGTGGGACGTCAATGTCACGGCCACCGTGCGGCTCCTCCACGCGCTGGGCAAGGCCCGGGACGCGCAGCTCATCGACCCAACCGTGTTGATCGTCGGTAGCGCCGAACAGTACGGCCGGCACGACTCGCACCGGTTCCCGCTCACCGAAGACGCGGTGCAGGCGCCACGCACCGTCTACGCCGCCACCAAAGCAGCGCAGGAGGTAGCCGCCCTGCAGTACTGGCGGGCAGCGGGGCTGAAGGTGCTCGTCGCGCGCAGCTTCAATCATAGCGGTCGGGGGCAGCCGTCCCGGTTTCTCCTGCCGGCGCTGGTCCACCGTGCGGTCACCCTGCGTGACGCACCCGCCGGCACCCCGATGCCGGTCGGCAATCGTTCGCCGATACGCGATTTCCTCCATGTGAGCGACGTTGTCGCGGCATATATTTCACTCTGCCGACGGGGGACGCCTGGCGAGGCGTACAACGTGGCCAGCGGCACCGGATGGTCGGTGCAGCAGATCCTCGAACGGGTTCTGGCGCGTGCCGGTGTGCAGGCGACGCCCGTCGAAGATCCGTCGCTGGTGCGCCCGGTCGACGTCCCCGTGCTGGTTGGGGATCCGCACAAATTGCAGCGCGCCACCGGATGGTCCGCCACGCGCTCTTTCGACGACATCATCGACGACCTTCTTCATGCCGCGACGCTCTGACCTGCACCGGATACTCGTGATCGGCTCTGGGCCGATCGTGATCGGACAGGCCGCTGAATTTGATTACTCCGGAACGCAGGCCATCAAGGCCCTGCGCGAAGAGGGGTACGAGGTCATCCTCGTGAACTCCAATCCGGCCACCATCATGACGGACCCGGAGTTCGCCGATCGGACCTACATCGAGCCGGTGACCGCCGAGTTCGTCGAGAAAGTCATCGCCAAGGAACGCCCCGACGCCGTCCTCCCCACGATGGGTGGCCAGACCGCGCTCAACGTGGCGCTCGCGCTCTCCGATAGCGGTGTGCTTGAGAAGTACGGGTGTGAACTCATCGGCGCCAACGCGCGCGCCATTCGCGTCGCGGAGGATCGCAAGCTCTTCGCCGAAGCCATGGTGAAGATCGGACTCAAGTGTCCGACCGGCCGCACCGTGACCTCGCTCGATGAGGCGCTCGCCGGCGTCGCCGAAACAGGATTCCCCGCCATCATCCGGCCGTCGTTCACGTTGGGGGGCACCGGCGGTGGCATCGCGTACAACCGCGAAGAGTTCGAGACGATGGTGCATCGGGGGTTGGACCTCTCGCCGGTCGGGTCCGTCCTCATCGAGCGCTCGCTGTTGGGATGGAAGGAGTACGAACTCGAAGTCATGCGCGATTGCGCAGACAACGTCGTCATCGTGTGCTCCATCGAAAATTTCGATCCCATGGGCGTGCACACCGGTGATTCGATCACGGTGGCGCCGGCGATGACGCTCACGGATCGTGAGTACCAGATCATGCGTGATGCGGCCGTGGCCATCATCCGCGAGATCGGCGTCGATGCCGGCGGCTGCAACATCCAGTTCGCCGTCAATCCGGCCAACGGCGAGTTGATCGTCATCGAGATGAACCCGCGCGTGTCACGGTCGTCGGCGCTGGCCTCCAAGGCGACCGGGTTCCCCATCGCACGCATCGGCGCAAAGCTCGCCGTCGGGTACACGCTCGATGAAGTGCCGAACGACATCACGAAAACCACGCCGGCCAGCTTCGAACCGGTCCTCGACTACGTCATCGTCAAGTGCCCGCGCTTTGCCTTCGAGAAGTTCACCACGTCTGATCCGGGGCTCACCACGCAGATGAAGTCGGTGGGTGAGTCCATGGCAATCGGACGCACCTTCAAGGAGGCCTTCCAGAAGGCGCTCCGTGCCCTCGAGACCGGACGCAGCGGCTGGACCGTCGGTGAGCGGCTCGTCGATGACCGGCTGGCTGATGGGTCGCGCGAGGAGCTGTGTGCCGCCCTGCGCCGCCCCACGCCCGAGCGCGTCTATCAGCTCAAGCGGGCCATGCTCATGGGTATGGAAACCGCTGAGCTGCACGAGATTACAGGGATCGATCCGTGGTTCCTCGACCAGTTGCACGAGCTCATTGTCGCCGAAGCCGAGTACCGGCACGACGCGTCGATCGATGCCGAGAGCATGCGTCGCATGAAGCGACTGGGGTTCTCCGACCGTCAACTCGGTGCACTGCGCGGCGTCACGGAGCACGAGGCGCGGGCGCTCCGGTGGTCGCTCGGCATCCGGCCGTCGTACAAGATGATCGATACCTGTGCTGGCGAGTTCCCCTCCAGCACGCCGTACCTGTACGGCTGCTACGACGAAGAGAGCGAAGCGGCGACCGAGGGACGGCAGAAAGTCGTCATTCTCGGCTCGGGACCCAATCGGATCGGGCAGGGCGTCGAGTTCGACTACTGCTGCGTGCGCGCGGTCTTGGCACTGCGTGAGCGTGGCTACGAAGTCATCATGGTGAACTCCAACCCGGAAACCGTCTCCACGGATTTCGACATCTCCGACAAGCTGTACTTCGAGCCGCTGACGCTCGAGGATGTGCTGGAGATCGTACATCGGGAAAACCCGCTCGGTGTGATCGTGCAGCTTGGTGGCCAGACACCGCTCAAGCTCACGCGTCCGCTCGAGGCCGCCGGCGTGCGCATTCTTGGGACCTCGCCCGACGCCATCGACATCGCCGAAGACCGCCGTCGCTTCGAAGCGGTCGTGCGCGAGCTCGGGATCGCCCAGCCAGCGAACGGCACGGCAACCAGTGTCGATGAGGCCGTGGAGATTGCCGACCGGATCGGATACCCGGTGCTGGTGCGCCCGTCGTATGTGCTCGGTGGTCGTGCGATGGAGATCGTGCATGATGCGGCGTCGCTGCGTGGCTATTTCGAACGGGCCGCGCGCGTCAGCGAAGATCGCCCGGTGCTGGTGGACAAGTTCCTCGAGGATGCGTTCGAGGCCGACGTGGACGCCCTCTCCGATGGCACGAACGTCGTCATTGGCTCGGTGATGGAGCACATCGAGAGCGCCGGCATTCACTCCGGCGACTCCGCCTGTGTGCTGCCGCCGTACCTGATTCCGCAGGAGGCCGCCGATCAGATGCGCGCGCACACCGTGGCCTTTGCCATGAAGCTCGGCGTCGTCGGCCTGATCAACGTGCAGTACGCGTACAAGGACGGCGTCGTCTACGTGATCGAGGTCAATCCGCGGGCCTCACGGACCGTGCCCTTCGTCTCCAAGGCCATTGGTGTCTCGCTTGCCTCGGTGGCGGCGCGCCTGATGCTCGGAGAGACGCTGGCCGAGATCGGATTCACCGCGGAAATCGTACCGCCGTTTTATAGCGTGAAGGAAGCCGTCTTCCCGTTCAACAAGTTCCGTGAGTTCGATCCGGTGCTCGGCCCTGAAATGCGCTCCACCGGCGAAGTCATGGGCATCGATGAAGACTTCGGGACCGCGTTCATGAAGTCGCAGCTGGCCGCAGATAACGCGTTGCCTCGCACAGGAGCTGTCTTCATCACGGTGAACGATGCCGACAAGCCCAGCGCCGCGACGTTGGCAGCCCGCTTCCACGAGCTGGGCTTCACCCTCTATTCCACCAGCGGGACAGCCGCGTACCTGCGTGCGCACAACATCCCGGTGCAGAAGGTGCTGAAGGTCAGCGAAGGACGTCCGCACGGCGTCGACATGATTCTGAACGGCGAGATTCAACTCCTCGTCAATACGCCGCTCGGCAAGCACGCGCAGGTCGATGATGAACGGTTGCGTCAGGCCGCCATCAGCAATCGGGTGCCTTACACCACGACACTCTCCGCGGCGAGCGCAGCCGCCGAAGCCATCGCCGCGCGGCAGTCCCGAGAGCCGGGCGTGCGTTCGTTGCAGGAATGGCATGTGATCCTCGACGCTGCGCGCGCCGCCTCGGCGGTCGCGGCACCGGCGGTCGTGTCGTGAGCATCCCCGGCATGGTTGGCGTAGCCGGCGCCGGACGCGTGGCCCTCGGGGTCGTGCTCGGCGAGGGCGCGCTCGTCCATGAGTCGGCCTACGTCGATGCCGGCGCGAGCATCGGTGCCGGTACACGGGTCTGGCATTTCTGCCACGTGCTCGGCGGTGCCGAGATCGGAGCGCGCTG
>JARIEX010000065.1 GCA_031127095.1 Gemmatimonadota bacterium | reverse complement strand
GCGCCGTGAGACGGCTGTGTGCGCGCACGCAGCACGAGGGCATCGGGCGCCACGTGCCGCAACATGGCCGCGGGCGTCTCGTGCGTGCCCGAGGCGCCGGTATCCGACGGGCCCAGCGTGAACGTATCGCGCGCGCCCGCCGCCTGGACGAGGCCGCGCAGTGCCGAGGCGCGCGCCGTATTGCCGGTGCATCGCGCAAACAACTGCGCCGGCTGGTCGGGGGCGAGGCGTACCAGCATGGGCAGCGGGGCGCGATTGGCAATCAGGCGCGGCACCCACTGCTCGGGGGCGTCGTCGAGGGTCCCGGTGACCACGTGGTCCATGTGCGGTGCCGCGTGCAGGCGCAGGCTGACCGCGGTGAGAATGCCGAGCATGCCGAAGGCGCCGGTGTGCAGCCGCACGAGATCGAAGCCGGCCACGTTCTTTACCACGGTGCCGCCCGGATGCACCACGTCGCCCGTGCCGGTCACCACGGTCATGCCGAGCACGAGGTCGCGCACCGTGAGGTCGTCGTACGCCAGCGGTGCGGCCGATGCGGTAGCGACCACGGCACCGATCGTGGACTGCGGCGACCCGTACGGCGCGAGCGCCAGCATCTGTCCCTCGATGCCCGTGATGTCCGCCAACTCCTGCATGGTGGTGCCGGCATGCACGCTGATCACGAGATCGCCGGGGGTGTAGGCGATCACACCACCGGTCGGGTGCAGCGTGCAGGCCGCTGCGTCGTGCGCGACGGGGCCACCGGACAGCCAGGTGTCTGAGCCCACGGCGCGGACGGTCGCACCGTCGCGCACCGCATCGCGCACCATCGCGGCGATGTCGTGCGTCGTGTGTGCCGTCATGTTTGCGTCCGGCTGTTCACGACACCGTCCGGCGCGCGCGTGGCGCCGCGGTGGTGCCGTGCCATTCCTTGCACGCATGCACCGGCACCACCTTGCCGGGGTTCGCACGGCGCTCGGGGTCGAACACGTCGCGGACGCGGCACATCGCGGACAGCGTATCGGCACTGAACAGGCTGTCCATGTACGGCAGTTTGTCCAAGCCCACGCCGTGCTCGCCGGTGATGGTACCACCGGCGGCGATGCAGGTCAGCATGATCTCCGACATCGCGGCGTGCACACGCGCCGAGGCGTCCGGATCGTTGGCGTCGTACGGAATGTTCGGGTGGAGATTGCCGTCGCCGGCGTGAAAGACGTTGCACACCTGCACACCAAGCCGCGTGGCGATCTCGTGAATCGCCGCGAGCACCTCGGGCAGTTTCGTGCGCGGCACGACGGCGTCCTGCACGACGAGCGACGGCGCAATGCGGCCCATCGCACCAAACGCTTTCTTGCGCCCTTGCCAGAGCCGCACGCGGTCCGCGTCGGCGGTGGCTACGCGCACATCGCGCGCTCCGCTCTCCATGCAGCAGTCGCGGATGATCGCGACGTCTTCGTCGAGTCCGGCGGCGATGCCGTCCACCTCGCACAGCAGCACGGCGGCCGCGTCGATGGGATAGCCGGCGGCATAGATGGACGCCTCGACGGCGCGGATCGTGGCGTTGTCCATCATCTCGATGGCGGCCGGGACGATTCCGGTCGCCACGATGCGCGAGACCGCGCGCGCGGCGGCGTCGACGCTCGGAAAATCGGCGAGCATCGTGTGCACCGTGTCGGGGAGCGGCACGAGGCGCACGACGACTTCGGTGGCGACGCCGAAGCATCCTTCGCTGCCCACGAAGAGGCCGAGCAGGTCGTAGCCGTCCGACTCGCCGAACGGGTCGCCGAGTTGCGTTTCGGTGCCGTCGGGGAGGACGACGGTGCAGCCCACGACGTGATTGAGCGTGACGCCGTACTTGAGACAGTGCGGGCCGCCGGCGTTCTCGGCCACGTTGCCGCCGATCGTGCACACGCTCTGACTGGAGGGGTCGGGGGCGTATTGCAGGCCGAAGGGAGCCGTCGCGCGCGAGAGCTTGGCGTTGACGACCCCCGGTTCGACGCGCGCAATGCGGTTGACGGCGTCGATCTCGATGATGCGCGTGAGCCGGTTGAGTCCGAGCAGCACGGTGTCGTCGGCCAGTGCGCCACCGGAGAGGCCGGTGCCGGCGCCGCGCGGCACAAACGACGCGCCGACGGCGGCGAGTGCCTGCACCACGCGCACGACCTCGTCGCGGCTGCCGGGAAAGACGGCGAGATTCGGGAGGGCCCGATAGCCGGGCAGTCCGTCGGCATCGAACGCTACGAGCTCCGGCGCACGCGACTTCACCCAGCGTGGGCCGACGATTTCAGCGAGCGTGGCGAGGAGGGCATCGCGCATGCCGTAATGTAGCGTGCGGTCGCGCGAGGATGACTGCCTACGCGTCGGTCAGGCGGTGATGACCGACCGGTGATCAGGGGGCGGTGATGCTCAGGACGAGCGCGCGCAGCGATGCGAGGTCGAACGGTTTTTGCAGCACGTAGGGGTGCGTGGCGAAGGCGCTGCCGGGGGGCGCGTTGTCCACGGCATCGCCGGTGGAGAGAATCACCCGCTCGGCGAGGTCGGGGCGCTCTACAGCCAGACGGCGCAACAAATCTTCTCCCGAGATCGTCGGCAGATGCAGGTCGCACACCACGACATCGATCCGGCTCGCGCCGCTGTCGTCGCTTTCCAATAAAATGGTCAATGCATGCTGGCCATCACCGGCTTCGGCGACGGTCCAGTGCTGACGCTCGAACCAGCGCTTCAAGGCGAAGCGAATTCCGGGTTCGTCGTCAACGATCAGAACGTGCGGCAACAGCGACTCCAGAAAACTGCCGGAAGGAAAAGGCGAACGGGTGCTCGCATGTACGCGAACACCCGTTGTGACATACTATGCCTTGGCTGTGATGCTGACAACGGCTCCGCAAATGCTCACGCCTGTTGTTCGGTGAAGTTTACTTCAGGCGGCTCCCCAGAAGCCGGCGAGGGCATGGCCATCGGGGGACTCGCGCAACTTTTCGAAGGCGCGCTCGCGGATCTGACGGATGCGTTCGCGGGTCACCCCCATGAGGGCCCCGATCCGCTCCAGCGTCATCGCTTCGGCCCCTTCATCGAGCCCGTAGTACAGATACAGAATTTTGCGCTCACGCGGCGTGAGGTACTTCCGGAAGACGCGGTCGATGAATTCGCGCATGAGCCGGAAATCGGTGCCCTCTTCGATGTCGGTGTGCGTCTCGCCGGCGAAGCGCTCGCCGAGGGTGGACGCTTCGCGATCCTGCCGGTCGATGGGGGCGTCGAGGGAGACCTCGGTGCTGGTGATCTGCCGCGCGTTACGGATCTGCTCGATGGGCTCCTGGAGGAGCTTGGCCATCTCGGCATCCGTGGGCTCGCGGTTGAGCACCTGGTTGAGCACCATCTCGCCGCGCGCCATGCGGATGAGCTGCGAATTCTGATTGAGCGGAATCCGGACACTGCGCGTCTGCTCGGCGAGCGCCTTGAGCACGGCCTGCCGCACCCACCACACGGCGTACGAAATGAACTTGACGCCCTGATCGGGATCGAACTTCCGCACGGCCTTGAGGAGTCCTTCGTTGCCGATGGCCACCAGCTCGGAGAGATCGAGGCCGTGGCCCTGATACTTCTTCACGTAGCTGATCACGAACCGGAGGTTGGCCGTGACCAACCGCTCAGCGGCCGCTTCGTCACCCTTCTGGGCGAGCCGGGCCAGCCGCCGCTCTTCAGCGGCGTCGGTGATCAGCGGGAGCTTCTGAATATCGTGGAGATATTGATCGAAGGCGGTGGAAGGGGACGAACGGAAGAAGCCTTTGGAGCGGGCTTCGGTGGTTCTGGTCGCGGCAGCTGCCTGCATACGCCCTCGCCGAACATGTGCCTTAACGACCGGGCTAGAACGAGCCGCCCAGTCAGGGGGGGTGGGACGGCCACGATAATGGCGGGATACTGAGCGGTCAATGAAAATCTTTTGGATGACGGGAAATACCCTAATTTCGCGACACTGGCGCAGCTACATCGCGACAGCGTCGCGCACTATCCCGTCCTCGACCGCGACCGACCAGCGCCCTTCGGCCGCTTCCATCTCGCCGATCCCACGCGGCAGGGCATACCGGGCTGAGCCACTGCGGGCCTTTTTGTCCGCGTGCGTGGCGAAGATCACGTCCTCGAGCTGAACGCCGGCCGGTAGCGCCGTCGGCAGTCCGGCGCGCTGGAGGGCGTCGGCAATCGCCACCGACAGCCCCGGAACGGCCAGACCGATCCGTTCGGCGATTCGCGCTTCGGCGACCATGCCGATCGCCACCGCCTCGCCATGCAGCAGCCGGAAGTCCATCACCCGCTCGATGGCGTGGGCGATCGTGTGCCCGAAGTTGAGAATCTGCCGGAGTCCCCCCTCCCGGGTGTCCTCGGCCACCACCTCGGCTTTGATCCGGACGCTGCCGGCGATCAGCCCCGCAATCGTTGGCCCAAATCCGGGCGCTGCCGCTCCTGCCGCGCGAATCCCCGGGACGGCACGGAGCATCGCATCGAAATAGGGCGCGTCGGCGATCACGCCGTGCTTGATCATTTCGGCCAGCCCGCTGCGCAGGACGTCGCCGGGGAGGGTGGCGAGCACGTCGGTGTCGATCACCACCGCCGATGGGTTATGGAACGCGCCCACCAGGTTCTTGCCGAAGGGCGTGTCCACGGCGGTCTTGCCGCCCACGGACGCATCGACCATCGCGAGCAGCGTGGTGGGCACCTGCACCACGGGAAGCCCGCGCATGAACGTCGAGGCCACGAAGCCGGCAAGATCGCCGACCACGCCGCCGCCCAGTGCCACGATCGTGGTGTCGCGCCCCGCGCCCCAATCGAGCAGGGCATCGGTCAGCTCCGCCCACCGTGTCCGCGTTTTCTCCTGCTCGCCGGGGGGGATGGTGAACAGGCGCACGCGATCGGCCGGGAACTGTGCCGCCACGGCCGCGCAGTGAAGCGTGGCCACCGTGTGGTCGGAGATGATCGCCACGCGATACGCCGGCGCCACGAGATCGACGACGGCGCCGATGCCGGACAGGCTGCCCGCCCCGCAATACACCGGGTACGGCAGCGGCAACGACAGCGGTTGCAGCAGTCCCACCGACGCCCCCGGGGCCGTCACAGCGTGCGGCCTACCACGTGACTTCGCCAGCGCCGGCGCGACGGTTGGCGACCCGGGCCAGCATGAAGAGCAGGTCGGAAAGCCGGTTGAGATACACCACGACCGTGGCCGGCAGCTCGATGTCGGCGGCGAGGTGCACCACGCGACGCTCGGCCCGCCGGCACACGGTGCGTGCCACGTGCAGCGCCGCCGCCTTGGGCGTGCCGCCGGGGATGATGAAGCTCGTCAGCGGCTCCAGCTCCGCTTCGCACGCGTCGATGGCGCGCTCCAGCTCCTCGATGCGCTGCTCGTCGATCCGCGCCTTGGAGAGCTGCTCCTTCATCTTCTCGTGGTCGGGCGTCGCGAGCAGGGCGCCGATCGCGAACAGGTCGCGCTGTACCGGCACGAGCACTTCGTCGATGCGGGGCATCATGTCGATGGAGCGGGCCAGCCCCAAGGTGGCATTGAGCTCGTCGACGTCGCCATACGCCTCGACGCGGGGGTGGTCCTTGCCCACCTTGCCGCCACCAAACAGGGCGGTCGCGCCCTCGTCTCCTGCACGGGTGTAGATCTTCATGCCCAAAAACTAAACGGTGAGTCTTGCGTTTTGGGTAAAAGTTTGGCGTCATGGGTTTGTACTCCCGACTCGGCACTTCGACTCACCACTCCACACTCACATTTGTTTAGTTTTCGGCATGACGACCCATCCCCTTCGTGACCTCACGATCATCGGCGGTGGCCCCACGGGCCTGTTCGCCCTCTTCTATGCCGGCATGCGCGGCGCGACGGCCCAGATCGTCGATGCGCTCCCCGATCTCGGCGGCCAGCTCACGGCACTGTATCCGGAGAAGTACATCTTCGACGTCGCGGGCTACCCGCGGGTGCTGGCGAAGGATCTGGTCCGGAACCTCACGGAGCAGGCGCAGCAGTTCCATCAGGAGACCGGCATCCCCGCGCATCTGGGTCAGCGCGTCGTCGGTCTCGAGGAAGCGGACGGTCATCTCGTGCTGGTCACGGACACCGACCGGTTCCCCACGCGCGCGGTGGTGATCGCGGCCGGGATCGGGGCGTTCAGTCCGCGGAAGCTGCCGCAGCCGTTCGCCGCCGAGTGGTACGGGCGCGGCGTGGATGCGCTGGTCTCACACCCCGAGGCGTATCGCGGTCGCGACGTGCTCATCATCGGCGGCGGCGATTCGGCGTTCGACTGGTGTGCACAGCTACGTGACAAGGCCAAGTCGGTCACGTTGGTGCACCGCAGCGACCGGTTCCGTGCGCATGCGGCCACGGTGTCGGAAGTGCAGGCCGCCGCGGCAGCCGGCGACGGCCGGGTGGCGGTGCACACGTTCCACGAAATCGACGCGATCATGGGCGACGACCGCATCACTGGCGTGCGCTTGAAGGATGTGAAGACCAAGGAGACGCGCGAGATCGCCTGCGATGCCATCCTGCCGATGCTGGGGTACGTGTCGGATCTGGGCACGCTGCTGGAGTGGGGACTCGACATCGAGAAGGACGAGATCAAGGTCTCGACCACGATGGAGACAGGCCGTGCCGGCGTGTACGCCGCGGGCGACATCACGACCTATCCGGGCAAGCTCAAGCTCATCGCCGCGGGCTTCTCCGAGGCCGCGATTGCCGTGAACCAGGCGGTGCACTGGATCTACCCCGACAAGAAGGTCTCGCCGGGGCACTCGTCGAATCTGGCAGTCTTCGGGCAGAAGGACGACTGACGCGGCCTACGCGCGCAGGCGTGGGTCGGCGCGCTGATAGGCGAGATCGGTGATGAGATTGACGAGCACGAACACGACCGACAGGAACAGCACCGCACCCTGCACGGCCGGCAGATCACGGCGGGAGATGGCCATCACGACGTAGCGTCCGATCCCCGGCCAGCTGAAGATGGTCTCGGTGAGGATACTGCCGGTGAGGTACGCGCCGAAGTCGAGCCCGATCACGGTGATGACGGGAATGAGTGCATTCCGCAGGGCGTGGCGCACGACCACGCCCGACTCGGCCAGCCCCTTGGCGCGGGCGGTGCGTACGAAGTCGGCCCCCAGCACTTCGAGCATTGCCGAGCGTGTGACGCGGGCGAGATAGGCAATGGAGCGTGAGCCGAGCGCGAGCGCCGGTAGCACGAGAAACTCGGGCCGTCCGTAGCCCGAGGCGGGGAGCCACCGCAGCGTGACGGCAAAGAGCACAATGAGCAGCAGGCCGATCCAGTACACGGGAAAGGAAATCCCGAGGTAGGTCACGGCGAGCGCGATCCGGTCAAACCAGCCGTTGGGGCGCAGCGACGCCAACACCCCGATGGTGACCCCGGTGATCGTGGCGAGTAGCATGGCGGCGGTGGCGAGCAACAGCGTGCGCGGAAAGCGCTCGGCGATATCGCGCACGATCGGCCGGTTGGTGACGTACGACCGGCCCAGGTCGCCGCGCAGCACGCCGCTGGCGTAGTACCCGAACTGCGTGGGAAGGGGCTCGTCGAGGTGGAGGTCGGCCCGCAACCGTGCAATGGTGGCGGGATCGGCGCGCTCGCCGACCATGGCCTGCACGGGATCGCCCGGGGCGACGTACAACAGCAGGAAAACGACGACCAGCACGCCCGCCAAAGTGGGGAGGGAAAGGAGGAGGCGGCGGGCGAGCAGAGGGAGCATGCGACGGGGGGGCTTAGAAGCGGTACTGCGTTGGGAGCGTTACTGCGTTGGGAACGTTACTGCGTTAGGATTTTTACTGCGTTAGGACTTTTACTGCGTTAGGACTTTTACTGCGTTAGGATTTTTACTGCGTTAGGAACCTGACTGCGTTAGGAATTAGGGGCGTCTGCTCTTGATCGTGGCGTTGGTACGGCGGGCGTCGTTTTCCAGAATGGCGCGGATCAGCGCGGCGAGCATGGTTTCGACGACGGCGGCTTTGTTGTCGCACCGAAAATACAGAGGCAACGGCAACTGCCCCTCGACCTTGGCCCGGCTCAGGTGCGTGCGGGTTTCATGCGAAGAGCCCATCGCCACGTTGAGGTGGCTGAGCAGTTTGGCATTCGAGCCCGCCCCCGCGCCCTCGGCGATGTTGGCGGCAATGGACGCGACGGACGCCAGCAACTGGCCCCGCAGCCCCGGCACCCGATGGACGTCGAGTGTCTCGATGGATTCGTGCACCACGCGGCTGAGGTCACGCGCGGCGTCGTACACGCGGTACTTGAAGTGGTTGGGCATGCCCCACCATACGCATGGGACGGCGCCTCCCCTTCACCATTTCTCCGCCACCAAGACCCCAACGCCGTAAAAATCCCAACGCCGTAAAAATCCCAACGCCGTAAAAATCCCAACGCCGTAAAAATCCCAACGCCGTAAAAATCCCAACGCCGTAAAAATCCCAACGCCGTTCGAATTCTAACGCCGTTCGAGTTCTAACGTCGTTGAGTTCTAACGTCGTTGAGTTCTAACGTCGTAAAAATCCTAACGCCGTCAAGATCCTAACGCCGTTCGAATTCTAACGCCGTTGAGTTCTAACGCCGTTGAGTCCTAACGCCGTCAAAATCCTAACGTCGTCAGAATCCAAACAGCGTCAGAATCCAAACCACGCCAGGATCCAAACCACGTCAGGATCCAAACCACGTCAACCGCCTACCGCCTACCGCCTCCCCACTCCCGTCCACCGTTGCCCGTTGAAGATCACCGGCACCTCGAACCCCTTCACCCACGGTTGCACGGCGTACACCTCGTTGTAGAAAAACAGCGGGACCATGCCCACCTGTGCGTAGCCCACCGAATCCGCCTGGCGGTACAGCGCCGCGCGCTGGCCGGCATTGCCTTCGCGTCGTGACGCGTCGACCAGGCGGTCGAACGTCGAGTCGCGGAAGAATGACACGTTGCCGCCTGCCCCCGCGTTGGCGGAGTGCAGCAGCGGGTACAGGAAATTTTCTGCGTCGGGGTAGTCGGCGTACCAGTCCTTGACCACCAGATCCGTCTGTCCGGCGCGGGCGGCCGCGCGCATCGAGCTCGCGTCGCGTTGCACGAGCTTCACGCGGATCCCCACGACGGCCAGATACGCCTGGATCGCCTGGGCGAGGCGCGGCATCGGGGCGGTCTGGGAGCTCCACAGTTCGAGGTCAATGCCGTTCGGGTGCCCCGCCGCCGCGAGCAGGCGGCGTGCCGCGAGCGTGTCGTACGCGAACGTTGCGCGCGATGCATTGAATCCTTCGAGGGTGGGCGGGATCACGCCGGCGGCGACGGTCCCGCGTCCGGCGAGCAGCTGGGCGAGCAGCGTCGGCACGTCGAGCGCATGCGCGATCGCCTGCCGCACGCGGACGTCCGTGAGGGGACCGCGTGTCACGTTCACGCCCATGTACCAGAGCCGGAGCGCGGGGGCGCTCACCATTGTGGCCTTCTGTGCGTCGGTTTTCTCCCACGCGCGCGTTTGGTCTTCCGGCACGTACAAAATGTCTACCGTGCCGCTTTCAAACTCCGCCACGGCGGTGGACGGTTCGGGGATGATCCGCGCGATCAGCGTGTCGATGGATGGCGCGCCGCCGAAATACTCCGGGTTGCGGGCGAACTTCAGGTAATCGTCGTGCTTCCATTCCACGAGACGCCAGGGCCCTGACCCGATCGGGTGCTCGCTGAAGTCGGGGCCGGTCGAATCCGGGACCACCGAGGCCACCGGCATGGCGAGCAGTTTCGGGAAGATCGCGAAGGGCGCGTCGAGCGTGATGACCACGGTGGAGTCGTCGGGTGTGTCCACGCCGAGGATGGTGCCGGTGCCGTCGGCGATGGCCCGGGCGCCCCGGATGGGGTATAGCGGCCACACCGTGCCTGCCTTGGTGGCCGGGTCGAGCACCCGGCGGAACGACCGCGCCACGTGCCCGGCGCGCAGCGGCCGTCCGTCGTGGAAGCGCACGTCGGTGCGCAGGTGGAACGTGTAGCGCAGGCCGTCGGGCGAGACGTCCCACGACGTGGCGAGCGCCGGCTCCACCTGTCCGCCCGGCGTGAAGCGGGTGAGCCCGTCGAACAGATACGCCACGGCGCGCCCGCTGGGCACGTCGGTGGCTTGCGCCGGATCGAGGGAGCGCGGGTCGTACCAGTCGCGGGAGTCGATGAGCACGTGACGGTCGGCGGGGGCGTCGCCGCTGCCGCCACAGCCGCCGAGCACGGCGGACAGCAGGAGCAGCGCGCGGAGCGAACGTGACGGGCGAATCGAGGGCATGTGCGGTTGACTGAGGGGCGGTCTCGCGTGAGCTTCAACGCTATAGAACGTGCGACCTCTCGTCCATCTCCTCTTCGCGCTCGCAGTCATTTCGGTCGCGCGTCCGGCCGCCGCCCAGGATCTCTCCTGCGATCGTGGCGACCGTGAGGTTCGTGCGCTCAGATTTGCGGGGAATCGCGAGTACGCTGCCGCCGCGCTGGCCGCGACCGTGGCCACGACGCCCTCCTCGTTTGCCGGGCTGCCGCTGATCGGTGAGCGGCGGTGCCTCGATCCGGTGGAGTTCGCGCGCGATGTGCAGCGTCTCGAGACGTTGTACCGCCGCCGCGGGTTCCCCGATGTGCGGGTTGACACGGTCGTCACGACCGTACGACGCGGCGTCATCGATATCACGTTTGCAATCGTCGAAGGCGATCCGATGCGCATCACGGCGCTCGCGCTGCGCGGGATCGACCGCGAGCCCGAGGTGCGGGAGGCGGCGCGGGATTTTCCGCTTGCCGTGGGCGGGGTCTTCGATCGTGGTGCCCTCGAGGCGGGGCGGGACACCCTCGTGCGGCGTCTGCGGAACACCGGATGGCCGCAGGCCGAAGCATTGGTGGCGTACACCACGAACACGGCGCAGCACACGGCCGAGGTCGATGTGTCGGTGGTGCCGGGAGTGCGCGCGAAGCTTGGTCGCATCGCGCTCGAAGTGGATGCCGGACGGGACCAGCGCCGCGTTTCCGATGCCACCGTGCGGCGCGCGATGGCGCTGACGCCGGGCGACTGGTACTCGGCGCGCGCCATCATCGATGCGCAGCGCAATCTCTATCAGACCGACGCCTTTCAGCGGGTCGACTTGCAGCCAGACAGCATCCAGCCGCCGGGCGACTCGATCGTGAATCTGGTGGTCCGCCTCGTTGAGGGAGACCGCTGGGCGGCGCGCGGCGGGCTGGGATGGGCCACGCTCGATTGCTTCCGCATGCAGGGATCGCTCACCGACCGCGACTTCCTCCCCTTTGCGCAGCGGCTTGAGCTGACCGGTCGCGTGAGCAAGATCG
The DNA here is from genome assembly GCA_031127095.1 of Gemmatimonadota bacterium. Taxonomy (GTDB): domain Bacteria; phylum Gemmatimonadota; class Gemmatimonadetes; order Gemmatimonadales; family Gemmatimonadaceae; genus Gemmatimonas. The sequence goes on along the minus strand of JARIEX010000065.1, from coordinate 5,869 downwards.
GCATCGGCGATCCGCTCGACGGCGCCCCGAATCTCTGTCAGGGGCAGGCACGGAGTGATCCCTACAGCCGCACGCTGAACTATTTCACGTCGATGACCGTGCGGCAGCCGGTGCGCGCCAACCAGACGCGCGTCCCGTCGCTCACGCTATTCAGCTCCACGCTCTCCGAGTACAAAGCGTACCTGCGCCGGACGCCCATCGGCGGCGCACTGTCCGTGACGGACCCGTTCCCCGGCGTGCGTGTCCCGAGCACGCTGGTGTATCAGGTGGAACTCGGGCGCACCGAGGCGGAGCCGGCCTTCTTCTGCGCGGTGTTCAACGCGTGCGATACCGAGTCGCGCAGCTTCCTGCAACGCAACAACCGTCTGGCTGCGCTCGAATATTCCATCGTCCTTGAGCGTGCGAACGATCGGCTGCGCCCCACGGGTGGCACCACGGTCCGGCTGAACGTGCGGCACGCGAGCACGCTGATCGGCTCCGACCGCACGCAACAGTTCAATCGCGGGACGGGGGACGTCTCCTGGTATCATGCCATCGGCGGCGGCGCGACGCTCACGGCGCACGTGCGTGGCGGGGTGGTGTACGGCGGCGGCACGACGCCCACGATCGGCGGCTTCATCCCGCCGCAGGAACGGCTGTACGCAGGTGGCCCCACCACGGTGCGCGGCTTCCGGCAAAACGAACTCGGGCCGGCGGTGTACATCGTGAGCGGCTACCAACCCGACGTGGTGAACGGCGAGCGCTACTTTCGCACCGACTCGCTGGCGGTGACCGAACGTGTGGTGCCCACGGGGGGCAACACGCTGGTGGTCGGTAATCTCGAGGCGCAGCTGCCCAGTCCGATCGCGCCCAAGCTGTTGCAGATCGCCCTGTTTGCCGACGCGGGTCGGCTGTGGAACCGGGGGGCGTCCTCGAAGGCGGAGTCGCTGTCGGAGGAAGGACCTACGGTGAAAATCACGCCCGGGATGGGGCTGCGCGTGGCCTCGCCGTTCGGGTCTATCCGTGTGGATCTGGGCTACAACGGCTACAGTCTGCCGGCCGGCGCTGCGTACTTCAACGCGCCATTGCAGGTCGGTGTCGCGCCCTTGTACTGCGTGAGTCCCGGCAACACCCTCCGCGTGGAGGCGTCCGGCGTTCCGGGCGGGCCGCCCACGCAGGCGGCTGGCGGCTGTCCGAACAGTTTCCGACCGACGCGTCGGATCGGTTTCGTCGGGCGTCTCAATCCCAGCATCTGGATCGGGCAGGCGTTCTGATGTCCGGGCCCATCGCACCTCCCACGACGACCAGCCGCGCGCCGCGCCGCGTACGCCGGCGCACCATCGTCCTCGCCACGGCCGGCGTGCTGCTCTCGCTCGTGGCACTGGTGCTCGGCGGGATCGCGGCGCTTACGCAGACCGACGGTGGGCGGGCGCTGATCATGCGTGCGGTGACGCCGATTCTGGCGCGCAGTCTGCCCGGTCGGCTGTACGTGGGGAAGGTGCGTGGCACGCTGTTCACTGGCGTCACCGTGGATTCGATCGACATCCGCACGCCAGACGGCGCCCCGTTCCTGAGTACCGGTCCCATCACGGTGACCTACGATCCGCGCGACCTGCTCGACCGGCGGATCATCGTGAAATCGCTGGACGTGACGCGCCCGGTGCTCAACATCGTGGATTACGGCAACGACGACTGGAACTGGAAGCGCGCCTTGCGTAAAGCGCCGTCAGGGCGCGCGAGGCCGGCGAGCCGCTTCGGCGAGTACGTCGTGATCGATACGGCCACGATCCGCGAAGCCACGTTCACGGTGCGGCTGCCCTGGGCGCTCTCCGATACGCTCAAGGGGGCGAAGCGCGACAGCGCGTTGACGTACAACCTCACGCGGCTCGATGGAGAGGTGCGCCGCGACGGCAACCGCTTCGTTCGCGTGTATCGCTTCGTGCGCGGCTCCCTCGCGTTGGGACGCACGCGGCTGGCGGAGCCGGATTCGGTCGGCATCCGGCTGGCGCTGCAGAAAATGGACGTGGTCTGGGTGTATCCGCCCTTCTGGTTCCGCAACATGAAGAGCACCGTGCGGAAAGTCGCCGATTCGCTGTGGATGGACGACGTCACCTTTCAGCTGGCCCGCTCGGGTGCGCACGGGAGCGCGAAAGTGGTGTGGGGGAGCGGGCTGCCGGTGCGCTACGACGTGCGGCTGCAGGGCGACAGCGTGGCGATGTCGGACATGGCGTGGATCGACGAGACACTGCCGCGGACCGGCGGCGGCCGCACGTTCATCACGATCAAGAACGATCCGGCGAATCTGTCGATCATCGAGTACGGCCTGCGCGATATGGATGCGCGCGCCCTCCGCTCCCGTCTGCGTGGCCGGATGACGTTCGCCGTGGGTGGGCCGGTGCTGCGTGTGGATGATGTGGCGCTCGATCTGGAGCCGGCCAACACGGAGCTGCTGCGCTGGTTCAATGGCGAGCCGTTCCCGTACGACTGGCAGGGGAACGTGACGGGGCGCGTGGTGGCTCGCGGCGGACCCGTGACCGATTGGCGGATCGACGATGCGCAACTGACGTTTGCCGATGCGCACGTCCCGGGCGCGATTTCGCGCGGGCGCGCGCGCGGTGTGGTCGACATCTTCACGCCGGCGGAAGCCATTCTGAAGGGCGTGGACCTCGAGATCCAACAGCTGGACATGCGGACCCCGCGCTTCGTGAACCCGCTCTTCCCCGAGCTGAACGGTTTTGCGCGCGGCACGGTGCGCCTCGACTCGCTTTGGTACGATGCGTCGTTCACCAAGGCCGATATCGAACACATCGACGGCCCCGGTCTGCCGTCGCGCTTCACCGGCGATGGCCACTTCACCCTCGTCACCGAGGGCGTGAAGTTCGACGTGGACATGCAGGTGTCCCCACTGTCGTACACCACGATGTCCCGCTCGTATCCCACGTTGCCCCTGCGCGGCTCGGCGGTGGGACGGATCAAGGCGGCGGGGATGGCGGATCGCTTCGAGGTGCAGACCACGCTGGCTGGCGAAGGGGGCGAACTGTCGTTCACCGGGTCCGCCGACGCGCTCGAGCCGTCGATGGGCGCCACGGGTGCGTGGCGTGTGCGCGGGGGCAATCTGCAAAACCTGCTGGGTGACAGCCGGTTTCCCGTCACGTCGCTCTCGATGATCGGGACCGTCGATATGAACGGAGCGACCCTCGGGACGGTGTACGGACCGCTGCGGGCTACGGTTGACCAGTTTTCGCGCGTGGCCGATGCGCGCCTGTTCGGCGGGAGTGCTGTGGTGCACTTCGATTCCGGCCATGTGCGCGTCGATACGCTCGCCGTGGAAAGCTCGGCGTTGCGCCTGACGGCGCAGGGTGGGCTCGGGCTCCTGCAGACCCGTCGCGACTCGCTGGCACTCTCGATGGTCATCGACTCACTGGGCGGGCTGCGACCGTGGCTCGCGCCGGCCGACAGCGGACAGCGGGCGTTCGTGCTGGCCCGCGATACCCTCCGCGGCACGATCGATTTGGCCGGGATGCTCTCGGGGTCCATCGACACGCTCGATGCGCGCGGTCTCGATCTCCGCCTGCGCGGCGATGTGCGCGAGCTCGTGGTCGCCACGTCGCGTGCCACACGGGCCTCGCTCGATCTCGCAGTGAGCGACCTCCTGCGCGGCGCGAACGGATCGCTCGGCGTCACGATCGACTCCGCTGCCTTCGGTGGCGTCGATGTCGCCTCGGCGGCCGGACAGTCCACGCTGCGCGGCGGGCTCGCGGAGCGTTTCGGCGTGCAGCTGCGGACGCCCTCGGAAGCGCGGATGACGATTGCGGGTGGGGTCGCGCGCAGCGGCGACTCGAGCGTGGTCACCATCGACACGTTGACGCTGCGCGTCGACAGCGCCGCGATTCGCCCTCGTGGCTTTGCGCTCGTCGCGCCCGCGATGCTGCGGTTCATGCCGGGGGCACAGGGGACACTGGGCGCGCTCGACTCGTTGGTGCTGCAGCACACGGATACCGGCCGGATCGCGGTGCGGGGGAGTCTGGGGGACGGGGGCGTCGTGTCAGGGCGTGTCGAGGCAGACCGCGTCGCACTTGCCGACATCGGCCGTCTGCTGCGCCGCTCGCAGTTGACGCGTGGTGCCGCATCGGCATCGCTCACGCTGGCGGGCACGCGTGAGCGTCCGCGTCTCGATGGGACCGTTGACCTGCGTGATGCCGTGGCCGGTCGCGTGCGCTTCGGCGACTTGTTTGCCCGCGCACACTACGACTCGCTGCGCCTCACAGTGGACGGGGCGTTGCGGTTGGGCGGCCGGCCGGCGCTCCAGGCCACGGCGTCGCTGCCGCTCGATCTGGCGCTGGTGGCAAACCGGCCGCGGCAGCTGGACCAGCCGCTCACCGGGCGGCTGCTTACCACGCAAACCGATCTGACGCTGCTCGAGTCGGTGTTCCCCGACGTGAGCCGCGCGAGCGGGACGCTGTTCACCGACGTCGCGCTGACCGGCACCTGGGCGCGCCCGCGCCTGCGCGGTGAGATGCGGGTGGACAGCGCGGCGCTGTCCCTCGATCACCTGGGGGTACGACTGAACCGGGCGCGGGCCGACATCGGGCTGTTCGGCGACAGCATTCTGATCCGCCGCCTCGGGGCCACGAGTGGGGCGGCGTCCGATTCGATCGGCATCAGCGGTGCGATCGGGATCACCGAAATCGCGAACCCGTCGTTCGATCTCCGGCTGGCCGCCAACGCCTTCCAGGCCATCGACCAGCCGCGCACGGCGTCAATCACGATGACGACCACCACCCCCATTACGCTGACCGGATCGCGCGAGGCGCCGCGCGTACGCGGCGCCGTGCGGATCGACCGCGGCCGCGTGTACATCCGGGCGCTGGCGCAGCGTCGGGCGCTCGATCTGGCCGACAACGTCGACATCATCGATACCACGCGATTCGGTGTGAACGGCCTGCTGCCGTCGGCGCCGCGGGCGGTGATGCAGAATCTGCAGCTCGACGACGTACGGGTGCGCATCGGCGATGACGTCTGGCTTCGCTCCCCCGAAGCGAATCTCAAGCTCGGCGGTGGCCTGCGCGTGACGCGGGCCGTCTCGCGTGACGGCCTGGTGGCACGCCTCGCGCTGGCCGACTCGCTGACCGTGGATCGGGGCACGTATCAACTCAACCTTGGTATCGCGCGTCCGGGCTTCGAAGTGGAGCGCGGACTCGTGCGCTTCTTCGGCGATCCGGATCTCGAGCCTACGCTGGATATCACGGCGCTGCACACCATCCGTGAAACACGCGCCAACTCCAACCGGCAGGATGTCCGCATCCGGGTCAAGATCGGCGGCACCATCGACCGACCGACGCTGGCGTTGGCCAGTGCCGACAACCCGCCGCTCCCCGAGAGCGACATGCTCAGCTATCTGGTAACCGGTGAGCCGGCGTACGCGCTGCTGGGGACGCCCTATGCCGAACAGGGGGCGACGCTGGCTCTGCGTCTGGCCGGCAGCTATCTGTCCAGCCGTCTCGCCGGCGGCCGTTTCGACGTGGTGCAGGTGGAGCCAACCGCCCTCACGCCGGGTGACGCGGCGAATTTGCGGGAGAACGGTCTGGGCATCCTGGCCTCGACGCGGGTGGGTGTGGGCGGTCAGATCGCCAGCAACACGTACTTCACCTTCAGCACCGGACTGTGCGGGCTTTCCAGCCAGACGTCCGGCGGCGGGGATGCGCTGTCGCTGTTCGCGCAGGGACTCGGCGTCAAGGTCGAGCGGCGCTTTGAGGGCGGGCTGAGTGTGGCCCTCGGCTTGGAGCCGGGCTCGAGCGCGCAGGCATGCGGTCGTCTGGGGATCAGCCGGACCTTCCAGCAAACCCCGCCCCAGATCGGCATCGACTTCTTCCGCAGCTGGACCTTCTGA
>JARIEX010000001.1 GCA_031127095.1 Gemmatimonadota bacterium | reverse complement strand
ACGGGCGCGTGGAGCACGGGCGCGTGCACATCCTCAGCGACCGCGACATCCGCTTTGAGGCCCTGCGCCCCACGGCACCGGACTTTCAGCTGGCCGGCGATTCGGAACGCGTTGCGCTCACGTGCGCCGGGCTGGGCGTGCAAGCCGACGCGCTCGAGCTGCCGGTGCCGCTCGATCGCGCGGCCTACCGTCGTGCCGTGAGCCATCTCGAGTCACGCGGGCTGATCGAGCAGGGACGCCTGACGGCCTACGGCCGCGCGGTGGAAGCGCTGCCGGTGGAGCGGGCGTGGGGCGAGCTGATCGTGAACGGCGACGACGAGCTGCTGCCGATGCTGGCCGTCATGAGCGGCATTGACTCGCTGCACCGGATGACGCGCGAGGGACGTGATCTGGAGGGGCTGGTGGTGCGCGGCAGCGATCACCTCACGGCGTACAATGTGTACGCGGAGGCGTTCCGCGTGGCCGGCTACATCGGCGAAGTGTACGGACTCTCGCGCCACATGTTCGAGGCCGAGCGCATCGCCCACTGGGCCGAGCAGCGCGGGGTGCTGGTGAAGTCCCTCGAGGACGCCGGGCTGGCGATGGCGAGCGTGTACCGGTCGGTGGGGGTGCCGCTGCCGCTCACCATGCCACTGGTGCGCCACGACCTGCACCGCCGTTTTTCTGATCTTGTAGCGCGTTACATGCCGTTCGATCTGGTGATCGAGGAGCAGACCGCCGAGGGACACGAGGCGCGCGTGTCGAAGACCAGTGTGTGCGGCAGCTGGGGGGCGGTGGCCGGTTCGCTGCGCTACTTCGCCGACCGGTTCGGTGTGCCGCGGGCGAGCATTGAGGGGACGCAGCTGCCGATCGAGCTGGTCAAGCAGTACGCCCAGCGTCATCCACCGGAGCTGGGGTTCGATGCGGACCGCAAGCACTCCCCGGTGCTGCTGCGGCGTCGGGTCACATACTACGGGTTCGAGCTGTCGCTGGAGAGCGAGGCGATGGACGAGTTTCCGCCGGAGTACGCGCAGGCGGCGCGGCACCTGCTGGCGGACGCGGCCGCGCGCAACGCGCTGCGGCATGCCTCGGTGCGTCGCAACCAGCCGCTGGTGGAGGAGATCCGTGAGGTGTGGCGCCGGCTTGGTGGCATCACGCCGCGCTTGGGCCAGGCGGAACTGACCGCGTGGTACGAGGAGCGCATGGACGGCGCGACCACGTGGGACGCGATCCGGCAGATGCCAATGCTGCTCGATCGTCGCGATTTCATGAGCGCTGACCAGCTGGCCGAGGCGCGGGCCCTCCCTGGCGCGGTGGAGATCCGCGACCGCACGGTGCCGATGGACTACGACGTGGAAGAACACGACGGCCGTCTGGTGCCGGTGGTGCGGTTGCGCGTCCCGGAAAAGCTGGCGCGCACGATGATACAAGAAGAGGTGCCGTCGCTGGACCGTCCGGTGCGATTCGTGGTGCCGCGCGGGCAGCGCGGGTCGGTGCGCGCCGATACGCTGGACGACCTGCAGCACAAGCTCGACCTGCCGTTCACCGATGACGAGCGGGATCGGCGTCCCGAGGCATCGCCGGAGGGGCGGCATGGGAAGTCGCGCGATCACTCGTCGCGGGGCGACCACCGTGGCGGGCGCGGCGGCGCTGGTGGCCGCTCGGGCGGGGGACGGTCGGGTGGCGGCCGTGACAGCGGCGGGCACCGCCATCCGGGGAAGGGGCGCAAGCGCGGTTGAGGGGGTGACCGATCGTCCCACGCCGTCACGGTCGTGCCAGTGCCATGGGGCACCGATCTGCCGGTAGAGCGCGCGCCAGCGCGGGGTGGGGCAGGGATCGATCCGTTCGAGCGTGGCGTACGCGCTCGCCGGCCACCGCCCGCCGGCCGCTCGGACTGTCCGGTCCTATTTCGTCTGGTTTCCCTGACGTGATCTCTGGCATACCAGCAATCCTCCTGTATTCGTAAACCATTGTCAAACAATCGCTTAGTGCATTTTTCATGGGAGGGCTTGCGATTAGGACCATACGGTCCTAATTTCGTGGAACGATGTCAGAACGCCGAACGCAAATCCTGGACGCAGCCGCGACGTTGATCTCCGAGCGAGGGTTTACCTCGACCTCGGTCGACGACGTCATCAAGGGCGCGAAACTGAGTGGCAAGAGCCACTTCTATCACTACTTCAAGTCGAAGGAAGAACTCGGCTATGAGGTCCTGAACCGCCAGTTCGAGCGGTTCGCCGAGCGTGGTCTCGCGATCCTGCGCGAACCCATGATCGATCCGCTGGAACGGCTCAGCCTGTTCATCGACGCCGTGGTGGCGTTGCAGTCGGAGAGCGGCGGTCGTCGCGGCTCGCCGTTCGGCAACCTCGCGGCCGAACTCGCCGACGCACATGAAGGGTTCCGGGTGCGTATCGAAGCGGTGTTCGAGCGGTGGGCCAGCCAGATCCGCTCGCTCCTGTGGGAAGCGCGGCCGCAGTTGCAGGACGATGTCGATGCCGTGCGGTTGTCGCGGTTCATCATCGCGGCGCTGGAAGGCGCGGTGCTCATGACGCGGGTCAAGCGCGATCTGTCGGTGCTCGAAGGGATCGCGGCCGACCTCAAGCGCTTCATCGCCATGCATGTGCGCGATGGCGCCGCGATGCCGACGCACCGGAACCTGGAGTAACTGCGGGACCTCACGAAACACGTCGGGAGGAACATGTCGGTTCCTCCGATGGCAGGGTACGGCGACTGCTGCGCGGTGCGCAGAACGGAGATGGGATCATGGTGACGATGAATGACGGCGCAGTCCATCAGGCGACGGTGTCGGGTGACACGGCGGAGCGCAGCGGCGATCGCGCGGCCCGGCGGGCGCAGTTCGAGCGCGAGGCGCTCGTGCATCTGGACGCGCTCTACTCATTTGCGCTGAAACTCGCGCGCTCGCGCGACGACGCGGAAGATCTGGTGTCCGACACCCTCCTGCGCGCCCTCGAGCGGTGGGAGCAGTATCATCTCGGCACCAACATCCGCGCGTGGCTATTTACGATCCTGTACCACGTCTTCGTGAGCCGGAAGCGCCGCATCGACGCGCGTGAAGTGCAGCAGCCTGAGGACACCGAAGGGTGGGCGCTGTTCGAAGCGGTCGGCGAGTCCGACCCGGAAGGTCGCTTCTACGATTCGTTCCTCGACGACGAGATCACCCGCGCGCTCCGCGCGCTGCCCGAGGAGTATCGCTCGGCCGTGGTGCTGAGTGACTTGCAGGGATTGCGCTACGCCGAGATCGCAAACGTGCTCGGCGTGCCGGAAGGCACGGTGAAGTCACGGCTGTTCCGCGGCCGCCGGCTGCTGCAGCGCAAGCTGGCCAATTACGCGGTGGAGATGGGCTACCTGAAGGACTCCGTCGTGCGCGCGGTGATCGCCCCGAAAGTGACCACGCTGGTCAACGCCTAACGCCGCACCGTGCGCGACGCTGGCCGGTCAGGCGTCGCGCGCAGTGTCCCGGGCCACCGCGGCCAGTTCGGTGAGCGCGCGCTCCACGGTGCCGCTCCATTTGCGCAGCTTCTCCCGCACGGCCGCCAGCTCTGCCCGACTGGCGGTCGCGTCGCGTGCGGCATCGTCGTGCAGCTCCGCGAGTTCAAGGACGCGTGATTTCATGACATCGAGCGCGCCTGCCAGATGGTCGCGTTCGCGCTCCGTGTCTTCCAGCAGTTCGTGCACGCGCGCGCGTGTCTGCGTGAGCAGCGTACACATGGCGCGCCAGGCATCCCGCTCGAGCGTCAATTGACGGCGCTGCGCCGTGTCCTCGGCCAGGCGTTCCCGCAGGCGCGCGAGCCGCTGCACCAGCGAGCCGTTGCCGTCGATCGCGGTGCCCGGGCCCAGCATGGCCATGGCGGCGTGCAGTTCGCGGTCGAACTCCTGCGCCCGTCGTGCAAACTCGTCACGCGCCGCACGCGTTTCATCGAGCGCGGCCAGCGCTTCGCGCAACGCGCGGAGTTCCACGGCGATGCGCCGGACACCGCGCGCATCGCCTTCGGCCACCAGCCAGCGCAGCGATGCGACGAACCCGCGCTCGAGGGTGACATCCAGATCGGCGTCGGGGCGCGGGATGGCGTCGAGGGCCCGCATGGGCGTGTGGGGTGTCGTCATCCGTGCGACGGCCGCGCCATCAGCGTCGGGTCTCGGAGCGGGCGCGATGGCGGGCCGCTTTCGCGCGATTGCCGCAGGTGCCCATGTCGCACCAGCGGCGCAAGCCGTTCTTGGTGCCATCCAGAAACACCCGATGGCAGCGCGGATCGGCGCAGCGGCGCACCCGGGCCAACTCCTCGTCCACCAGTGCATCGGCCGCCGATTCCACGATGGGAATCATGAGGCCGGCGAAGGCATCGCCGGTGGGTACGAAGGCGCGCGTGTAGCCACCGGCCGGCACCGCATCGAGGCGACGCGTGCCGGCGCTGCGACCGAGCACGCGGTTGATCTCGACCACCGCGTCTTCACGCACCCGCTCGGTGACCTGACCCTTCTCGGCCAGTACACGCAGCGCGGCACGCACCCGTCGCGCATCGACCAGCGTGGCCGCCGCCGCGGCCGGCTGCAGGACAGCGCGGCGGCGGATACCGGCGGCGCGTTCATCGTCGACGGCGCCCTGTCGCTGCGACCAGATGAGCAGTGCCTCGAAGTCGCGCAACAAATCCCCCCCCGGCGATTGCGCGGCGGCGTCGGTGTTGACGAAGTCGAGCCAGAGTCGCGTGCGAGGTGTCACGGGTCCCGGTGGACGGTCGCGCGCGTCAGCCACCGGCGCGCTGGCCCGCCGCGTGTCGGAGACGGCGGCGGGTCATTCCTAGAGTCTGCAGAGCTAGGTTACTTGGGTACGTGGCTGCAAGCAAGCGGCCTGACGGATCTCGTCGGTGTCCGTCCACTCGAGTCGCATTTCACGTCGGGCCGAATGATGAGCTTTCCGTACACGCGCGTGGTGGTCGGTTCGAGCAATCCGGTGAAGGTCGCGGCGGTCCGGGCGGTGCTGGCCCGCCTGCTCCCCGCGTCGGGGGTCGCCGCACTGACGGTGTTCGGTGCTGAGGTCCCGAGCGGGGTACCAGCACAGCCGCTGGGAGACGACGAGACGCAGCGGGGCGCGCGCCAGCGGGCGCAGGGGGCGCTGGCGGTCTCGGACGCCGCGCTGGCCGTGGGGCTCGAAGGCGGCGTGGTGGTGTTGCCCGATGGTCGCATGCGCACGTGCGCGTGGGCCGTCGTCATCGACCGCACCGGGCGCGAGGGGCTCGGGGGTTCGCTGTCGATGCCGCTGCCGGAGATCGTGGCGGCGCGCATCCGGGCCGGCGAGGAGCTGGGGCACGCCATGGATGCCGTGGCCCGGGTGGTCGGTACCAAGCACGGCCGCGGCGCCGTGGGCATTCTCACGGCGGGGCTCATCGATCGACAGGGCGCGTACGAGCCGATGGTGGCGTACGCGCTGGCGCCGTGGCTGGCGCCGGACTTTTACGAGCCCGTTGCCGGTTCAGCCGGTGGAGACGGCCGGTAGACGAGCACCGGCGTTTCGGTATGCCGGAGGACCTCGTCGGCCACACTGCCCAGGAGCAGGCGCTTGAATCCCCCGCGGCCGTGCGTGGCCATCGCGATGGCGCCGGCGTGCAGCCGGGTGGCCTCCTCGATGATCCGACGCGAGACGCTCATATCGGTGACCGCATGCACCGTGGTTCCGGCCGGGCACTGCGCGACGCGTTGCTGGAGGTACGCGAGGTGCCCGGCCTCTTCCACCTCGAGGGCGCTGCCGTCGGCGAGCAGCTCAGCCGCCCCGAAGGGCGCCATGGGCACGGCATGGGGCACCACCACGGCCAGCAGCGCCATGGTGAGGCCTGCGACCTGCGCGAAGCGCGCGGCGTGCGGGAGGACGGCTTCCGAGAAGGCGGAACCATCGATGGGGCAGAGCAGGGTACCCGTGGGCATTTCGGGGGCGGCGTCACTCCCGGCGCCACGCACCACATAGACCGGGGCTGTGGCGCGGGTGAGGTACGCCGTGGCGACACTGCCGAGGCGCAGGCGGGTGAAGCCACTGCGCCCGTGCGTGGACATGACGGTGAGGTCCACGGCGGCGGCCTTCGCGTGCTCCAGCAGCGCCTCGATCACGGTCCCCTCCAGCAGGACGCCCGTGGCCTGCACCCCGCCGGCTGCGAGCTGGGCGACGGCCGCGTCGAGGGCCTCCTGATGCTCGCGCCGGTGGACGCTTTCCAGCTCGGCATCGTACACCGGAATGGACACCTCCCCCGGTACGAACGGAATGAAGACGCTGGGGTCGTGCACGAGCGCCACGTGCAGGCGGGCGCCGGCCGACTTGGCGAGGGCGGCGGCGATCGGCAAGGCGCGGGCGCTCAGCGGCGAGCCGTCGAACGGAACGAGAATCGTCTGATACATTGCACCACATTGCACATCCGCGGGCGCCCCGGCCATAGGGAATTGCCCGACAACCTGTCACTGTCCGGCCACGGATTTCATGACGGCACCACGTCCTTTCGTCATTCACGAGCGCGTTCGCTGGGCGGACGTGGACCTCGTGTGCATCATGCGGTTCAGCGCCTTTACCCGGCTGGTGGAGCTGGCCGAACAGGAGCTGCTGCGGGCGGTCGGGTTGCCCTACGCCATGCTGTTCGACGAGCCCACGATCTGGATGCCGCGCCGCCGTCTGGAAATCGACTATTACGCGCCGGCGCGGATCGATGACGAGCTGGCGCTGGTGACCTACGTGTCGCGGATGGGGGACACGTCCCTCACGCTTCAGGTCGATGTGCGCCATGCCGAGCGGCAGACGCTGGTGGCGGCGATATCGATGGTCGTGGTGTGCGTGACGGTGGAGGGCTTTGCCAAGCGGCCACTGCCGCAGAGCGCCCGGACCGCGCTGGCGCCGTTCGTGCTCACGGTCGAGGACGCGCGGGCCGGCACGCCGGACGCGCGCTAGATTGCAGCGCATGTCCGATACGACCTACGTACGCAAAGGCTTCGGTCTCAAGGCCGAGGTGCAGGATACGCTCGCCGCCGACTACACCGGTCAGCTGGTGGATATGCTCCGCGCGCGTGAGTACACGCTGACGGCCGGCGACACCACGGTGCGCCTCGCGAAGGAGTTCGGGTTCTGCTACGGCGTGGAGCGCGCTGTGGATTACGCGTATCAGACCCGCATCAAATTCCCCGACAAGCGGATTTTTCTGGCGGGGGAGATCATCCACAATCCGCACGTCAACGCGAAGTTGCGCGAGATGGGGGTGGTGTTCCTCTCCGCGAGTGGCAAGGGATTCGACTATGCGCCGGTGGAGCCGGCGGACGTGGTCATTCTGCCGGCGTTCGGTGTGACCATACAGGATTTTCAGACGCTGCGCGAGTTGGGGTGCGTGGTGGTGGACACGACCTGCGGCTCGGTGCTGAACGTGTGGAAGCGGGTGGAGGTGTATGCCCGTGACGGATTCACGTCGCTGATTCACGGCAAGTACTACCACGAGGAAACGCGTGCGACGGCGTCGCAGGTGGAGAAGTACCCCGGCGGTCAGTACATCGTGGTGCGTGACATGGACGAAGCCGATCTCGTGATGGACTACATCACACACCGGGCGGGCCGTCCGACCATCCGTCCTGCGCTCACCCGCGTGGCGTTTCTGGACAAGTTCGCGCGGGCGGCGTCGGACCATTTCGATCCCGACGTGCACCTCGACCGGATCGGCGTGGCCAATCAGACCACCATGCTGGCGCGCGAGTCGCTGGCAATCGGCGCGGCGGTGGGTGAGGCGATGGCGCACGCGTACGGCGAGGCGCACCGCTCGGAGTACTTCCGCACGTTCGACACGATCTGCAGCGCCACGCAGGACCGTCAGGATGCCGTGGTGGAATTGCTGCGCGAGCCGCTCGACCTGATGGTGGTCGTGGGCGGCTACAACTCCAGCAACACGATTTCGCTGGCCGCGCTGTGTGCGGAGCAGGTGCCGACGTATCACATCGCGGACCCGGACGACATCGACGTCGAGGGGAACGCCGTGCGGTTCCGCACGATCGGTCCGCATCACCACGAGGAGTCGCTCACCGACTGGATTCCGCGCGCGGGCACGCTGCGGGTCGGCATCACGGCCGGCGCGAGCACACCGAACAACAAAATTGGCCAGGCCGTGGCCCGCGTCTTTGCGATTCGCGGCGAGCAGGTGGATACGCGGCTGTGACCACGTCATGCACGAGCCTCTGACTTCCCCCCAGGCCGATGCGCTGGCCCGCCTGCGCCTCGATGGCAAAGTGGCCATCGTGACCGGTGGCACGCGCGGCATCGGTCTGGCCATTGCCACCACACTCGCGCGTGCCGGCGCCCGCGTGACCATCTCGAGCCGCAAAGCCGAGCACGTCGACGCCGCCGTCGCCGCGCTCCGCGCGGAGGGACTCTCGGTGTTCGGCATGCCCGCGCACATGGGCCAGGCCGCCGATGCCCACGAGCTCGCGGCCCGCACCGTCGAACACTTCGACGGCATCGATATCATCGTGAACAACGCGGCCACCAATCCGATTTTTGGTCCGTTACAACAGGCCAGCGACGAGGCGTTCGACAAGATCTTCGCCGTGAACCTCAAGGGGCCGCTCGAGTTGTGCCGGACGGCGCACACCGTGATGGCGCAGCGCGGCGGTGGCTCGATCGTGAATCTCTCGAGCATCGGCGGCGTGTCACCCGAGGCGGGTCTCGGGCTGTACAGCGTGAGCAAGGCCGCGCTGATTTCACTCACGAAGGTGATGGCGCAGGAGTGGGGCGCCGACGGGATCCGGGCCAACGTGATCTGCCCCGGGCTGATCAAGACGAAGTTCTCGAAGGCCCTCTGGCAGGACGCGCAGATCGCCGATCAGGTCCTCGGCCATCAGCCGATCCGTCGCATCGGTGTGCCGGATGATGTGGCCGGGCTGGCCCTGTTTCTCGCGTCGGACGCCTCGTCGTATTGCACGGGCGGCGTGTACATGGTGGACGGCGGGTATCTCACGTGAGCCATGCCCCTTCGATGCCGGCCGCCGAGGTGGACGCGCTGCTCGCGACGGCGCGCACGTTCGTGCGGGAGGTGCTGGTCCCGCTGGAATCGCAGCTGCTGCACGGCACGTGGGCGCACAGCGAACCGCTCCTCGCCGGCGTGCGCGCAGAGGCCCGTGCCCGCGGCTTATGGGCGCCCTTCCTGCCGCGCGCGCTGGGTGGCCTCGATATGCCCCTCGATGCGTATGCCAGACTGAGCGAGGTGCTGGGGTGGACGCCGTACGGGCACTACGCGTGCAACTGTCAGGCGCCGGACGTCGGCAACATGGAGCTGCTGCTGCAGTTCGGGACCGACCAGCAGAAAGCCACGTATCTCGAGCCGCTGGCGCGCGGCGAGATCCGCAGCTGCTTCGCCATGACCGAACCGGAGCACGCCGGCTCGAATCCGGTGTGGATGTCCACCACGGCGGTGCGCGACGGCGACGATCTCGTGATCACCGGGCACAAGTGGTTTACCAGTAGCGCCGATGGGGCCTCGTTTGCGGTGGTGATGGCGGTGACCGACGCCGACGCGCCGCACAGGCACGCCCGTGCCAGTCAGATTCTTGTGCCACTGCCTGCGCCGGGGTACACACTGGTGCGCAACATCGCGGTGATGGGTGAGAGCGGCGGTGGGTGGTCGAGTCACGCCGAGGTGCGCTTTGACGGCGTGCGCGTGCCCTTCACAAACGTGCTCGGCGCACCCGGCCGTGGCTTCGCGTTGGCGCAGGAGCGGCTCGGTCCCGGGCGCATCCATCACTGCATGCGCTGGATCGGCATCTGCGAACGGGCGTTTGATCTCATGTGCCGGCGCGCCGCGTCGCGCGAGTTGGCGCCCGGGGATGTGTTGGCGAACAAGCAGCAGGTGCAGTTCTGGATCGCCGATTCGCGCATCGAGATCCATGCGGCGCGGCTGATGGTGATGGATGCGGCCACGCGCATGGCGCGCGAGGGGCAGGAGGCGGCGCGTGAAGAGATCGCGTACATCAAGGTGTTCGTGGCGAACACGCTGCAGCGCGTCCTCGATCGCGCGATACAGGCGCACGGCGCGCTGGGGATGACGGACGATACCCCGTTGGCGTGGTGGTATCGCCACGAGCGTGCGGCCCGCATCTATGACGGCGCCGACGAAGTGCACCGGTCCGTGATCGCCCGGAGGGCGCTCAAGCCGTATCTCGCGTCCGCCACACCCCGTGACTGACGGCACCATCGCGCTGCGCGAGGGTGAGCAGGTGGACGCCGACGCGCTGCTCGCGTGGCTCGTCACGTCGGTGCCCGCGCTGGTCCCGCCACGGGCGCACCTGCTCATCCGGCAATTCCCCTCCGGCTTTTCGAATCTGACGTATCTGGTCACCGTGGAGCACGCGCAGGGCGCGCGCGCGCTCGTGCTGCGTCGTCCGCCGCGAGGCGTGAAGGCGGGGATCGCCCACGATGTCGGGCGCGAGCACGGCATTCTGACGGCGCTGCATCCACTGGGCGTTCCGGTGCCCGCCCCGGTGGCGCGATGCGACGATGCCAGCGTGATCGGTGCCCCGTTCTACCTGATGGCGTGTGTGGACGGTGTGATCCTCCGCGGTAAACCGCCCGCGATGCTCACCGATGACGCCGCCGCGATGCCGGGCAGACTGGCCGCGCTTTCGCACACCTTTGTGCACGCGCTCGCACAGTTGCATGCCGTGGATGTGTCGTCGGAGCCGCTCGCGTCGCTGGGGCGTCCGGATGGCTACGTCCAGCGCCAGGTGCGAGGGTGGACGAAGCGATGGGAGGCGTCACGCACGGACGATGTGCCGGCGCTCGACTGGGTGGCGGCATGGCTGGACACGCACCGTCCTCCCGATCGCGCCGCGACGCTCGTGCACAACGACTTCAAGCTCGATAATCTCGTCCTTGAGCCCGATCTCTCGCGGGTCCGTGCGATTCTTGACTGGGAGATGGCCACGATCGGCGATCCGCTCATGGATCTTGGCACCAGTCTCGCGTACTGGGTTGAAGCCGACGACGCACCGATTTTTCGTGCGCTTGGCTTGGGGATCACGGCGTTGCCGGGTGCCATGACCCGCGCCGAGTTGGTGACGGCGTACGGCGCGCAACGCGGGATCGATGTGAGCGATGCGCCGTTCTACTATGCGTTCGGTTTGTTCAAGGTCGCGGTGATTGCGCAGCAGATCTACGCGCGGCACGTGAAGGGGCTGACGAGCGATCCACGCTTTGCGGTGTTGGGAGAGGTGGTGATGGCGTTGGGGAGTGCGGCGAAGGGCGCCGCAGAGAGGGGCGTGGTGTAACAGCCAACGGCCCACGGCTGATGGCCCACGGCCCACGGCCCACGGCCTACGGCCCACGGCCGTCAGCCCCCAGCTCCCAGCTCCGGAGTCCACAGCCGCTCATACCTGCGGGCTGTGGGCTCTCTGGCTGTGGGCTCTCGGCCGTGAGCCATGGGCCGTGAGCCATGGGTTCTACTCCCCGTACACCTCGAAAATGCCGGCAGCGCCCATTCCGCCACCGATGCACATCGTCACCATGCCGTAACCACCGCCGCGCCGCTTGAGTTCGTGCACGAGCTGCGTGGTGAGCTTCGCACCGGTCGCACCGAGCGGGTGTCCCAGCGCGAGGGCACCGCCGTTCACATTGATGATCCCCGGGTCCATACCGAGCTCCTGGATCACGGCCAGCGCCTGCGCCGCAAACGCCTCGTTGAACTCGATGAGCTTGAGATCGGCGAGGGTGAGTCCGGCGCGCGCGAGGGCTTTCGGGACGGCCTTGATCGGGCCGACGCCCATGATGTCGGGGGAGACGCCCGCCACCGCGAAACTCACGAAGCGCGCGAGTGGTGTGAGCCCCAGCTCCTTCGCCTTGGCCGCGCTCATAACCAGCACGGCCGCCGCGCCGTCGGAGTACGGGCTGGCATTGCCGGCCGTCACCGTGCCCGTCGGTGAGAACGCCGGACGCAGTTTGGCGAGTCCTTCGAGCGTGGTCTCGGCGCGCGGGCACTCGTCGGTGCTGAACACGATGTCCGTGACCGTCTTGGTGGCACCCTTCCACGTGTCGCGCTGCACGTGGATCGGCACGATCTCGTCGCTGAACACGCCGCGCTGAATCGCCGACACGGCTTTCTGCTGACTGTCGAACGCGAACTGGTCCTGCGCCGCGCGCGAAATCCCCCAGCGCTGTGCCACGCGTTCGGCGGTGAAGCCCATGCCGATGTAGCTCTCGGTGATCTCCGGCGATAACCGGGCGTTGTACCCCGACATCGGAACCTGCGACATCATCTCGATGCCACCGGCCATCACGGCGTCGCCTTGGCCGGCCATGATCGCCTGCGCGGCGTACGCCACTGACTGCAGTCCCGACGAACAGAACCGGTTCACCGTGGCGGCCGACGTCTCCACGGGAAACCCGCCGCGCAACCATGCCAGCCGCGCATGGTTGAGCCCCTGCGAGGCTTCGGGCATGGCACAGCCCCACTGCACGTCTTCCACGATCGCGGGGTCGATCCCCGCGCGATCGATGGCGGCCTTCATGACGGCAGACGACAGATCCACCGGATGCACGCTGGCGAGCGCACCATCCGCCTTGCCGCGCGCCACAGCGCTGCGGGCGGCACTGACGATTACGACCTCGGTCATCGCTATTGCTCCTGCCGCGCGCTCAATTGCGCAGCGGCTTGCCGGTCTTGAGGGTGTACGCGATGCGTTCCTGCGTCTCCTTGGTGCCAAGGAGACTGAGGAACTGTTCGCGCTCGAGGTCGAGCAGGTCCTGCTCGGTGACATCGCGCGGCGTCCCGTCGCCGCCGCAGAGCACGTAGGCAATGGCGCGACCCACGCAGACATCGTGTGCCGACGCCTGACCGGCCTCCTTGGCCGACCAGAGGGCATATTCGAGATTGCCGAGGCCCTCGCGGCCCAGCGCACGGACGGTGCGCTCAGCCGGCGGGAGATAGCCGCGGGCCAGATCGAGCACGCGCGCTTTCGCATCCGCGATCTGGTGATCGCGGTTCATGCTGATGCGATCACTGTCGCGCAGGTATCCGTACGCCCTGGCCTCGTAGGCCGACGTGGACGTGGTCGCGAAGGCAATCAGCTTGAACGCCCGCTTCACGGCGGCGAACAGGTCGACGTCCTCGTAGCGCTGCAGTTCGCCCGTAAAGCGCATGAGCAACTCCTTGGTGCCGCCACCGCCGGGGAGCAGCCCGACGCCGGCCTCCACGAGCCCCATGTACGTCTCGGCATGCGCCTGCACGGCATCGGCATGCAGCGTGAACTCCGCGCCGCCACCGAGGGTCATGCCCGCGGGGGCGACCACCACCGGGAAGGGGGCGCGTCGGATCGACATCACGCTGTCCTGAAACGCTTTGCACGAGCGCGCGATATCGTCCCAGGCGCCAGCCGCGACTGCGAAGGAGACCAGCGACAGATCGGCGCCCACGCTGAACGCGCGCGCATCCTCGTTGCCGATCACCATGCCGTTGAAGCCGAGCTTCTCCACCTTGGCCAGTGCGCTGTCGAGCCCCTTTAGCACGCCCTCGCCCAGACTGTTCATCTTCGAGCGGAACTCGAAGCAGGCCACGCCGTCGCCCAGATCGATCAGGCGGGAGAGTCCGTTGTCGTCGAGTATGCGCCCGCGCGTGGCCAGACTGGCCAGCGCCAGGCGTCCCGGAATACCGGGGATAGGCTCGTAGGTGCCGTCGAAGGTGAGGTACTCGCCGTCCTTGTAGAACGACCCCTTCACCAGATCCAGCAGCGGTGGGATGGACTTGCCGTGCGCGCGGAATTCCCCGCGGAGCCAGTCAATACCCAGCGCGTCCATGATCTGAAACGGTCCGGCATCCCAGCCGTAGCCCCACTCCATCGCACGGTCGATCGCGACGATGTCGTACGCGAGCTCTGCGGCGAGCGTGAGCGTGTAGTGCGCGGCGTCCACCAGATGGTCGCGCAGGAACGCGCCCTGCGCGCCCGGCATCGCCACGGCGGCGGGGAGTCGCTGTGCGATCGGCAGGCGGATCGCCTGGCCGATGTCTCCGCCTTCGAGGCGCTGCTGCGGCACGTACTGCTTTGAGTTCCAGTCGAAGGTCCGGGTGCCTTCCTTCGTTTTGGTATAGAACCCGCCGCCCGTTTTGTCGCCGAGTTTCCCCGTGGCCACGAGTTCGTCGAGCATCCACGACGGCAGCGAAAAATCTTCGCCCGTCGCGCCGCCGATCCCCTTGGTGACGTGCGCCAACACATCGAGTCCCGACAGGTCACCCGTGCGGAACGTCGCGGTGCGCGCCCGGCCGATGAGGGCGCCGGTGAGGCCGTCGACTTCGTCGATCGTGAGCCCGTGCTGCTCCATACGGCGCATGGTCGCGACCATGCCGTACACGCCAAGCCGGTTCGCCACGAACCCCGGGACATCCTTCGCGATCACGATACCCTTGCCGAGCGTGCGCTCGGCGAACTCGCGAATGGCCCCGATGACGGCCGGATCCGTCTCCGGTGTGGGGATCACCTCGAGCAGATGCATGTAGCGCGGCGGATTGAAAAAGTGCGTCCCGAGGAACCGGCGACGGAACTTCTCCCCGCGGTCTTCGAGCAGCGTCGACATCGGGATCCCCGAGGTGTTCGACGCAATGATGGCCGTGGGCTTCATGAGCGCTTCGATGCGCGCGAACAGCTGCTGCTTGGGCTCGGCCAGCTCGACGATGGCTTCGCAGATCCAGTCACACCCGGCGAGGAGGTCGAGATGATCCTCGGTGTTGCCGGTGCGCACCCGTGCCGCTGCGGCGGCCTCCATGAACGCCGCCGGCTTGGCTTTGATGGCCTTCTGCAGCCCGTTGCGGGCGGGCGCACTGCGGTTGGGCGACGTCGGGTCGCTGTCGCCGGGAATATCGAGGAGCACGACGCGGCAGCCCGCAGAGGCCGCGAGGGCGGCGATGCCGCTCCCCATGGCGCCCGCGCCCACCACGCCGACAGTCGTCACGCGCATTCGGAATCCTCTCCGTAAGGGACCCCTACAAATTCCGCCGGAAATTGGCCGGAGGGAAGGGGGCGGCCGAAGGAATACGACGGTGGCGTCATGTTCCTGGCGCCCCCGGTGGTCAGGCTACGGGTTGAACCAATAGCTGACCTTGAGCAGCAGCGTGTTCAGCGGTCGCGTCCCGAACAGGTCGCGCACGTCACGCCCCGGCACGAACACGCCGGGGTTGAGGGCGTCCTGCGCGCGCCCCTGTTGCCACACCAGAAAGACGGCACTCGCGGGCCGGTACTCCCACCGCAGCACGGCGTTGGAGTTGAACTGCTTGACGTTGAAGTCCGCCGGCGTCGAGGCGCGGAAGGTCGTGAAGCGGCCGGCATAGTCGCGCGCGCGCGGGTCACGGAGCTGACGCCAGTCGCTGTAGTCGCCCGTGGTCACGAACGGCTGCGCGTACAGCTGGAACGAGAGCGTCGGGGTCGCCGTCCAGTTGGCGCGCATGGTGATGCCGAGAATGTGCTGATGCAGCCGCGCAAAGGTGTAATGCGTGGTATCCGACAGGAACGCCCCGTAGTTGCCGATCCACTGCTGATCGTTGGCCACCTGATCGTAGTTGAACGCCATCGACGTGGAGAATCGGCTTGCAAACCGCCACTCGGCGCCGAGGTCACCACCGCGGTACCACGAGCGCCCCTCGTCGCTGGTGCCGATCCGGTAGGCGGCGCGCGGCACGATCACCGGCCGGGGATCCCCCACCACGTCGAAGCGCAGCGTCTGCTTCGGCGACTGTCGCAGCGCCGGCCCGCCGCGCGCGCAGCTCACGCAGTGCGTGCCACCCACGTCACTCAGCGAGGCCGTGATCGCGCCGCCCCAGTTGCTGGCCAGCGAGCCGCTGGTGTGCAGCGACAGCGTCTGCGCCGCCAGGAGCCCGCCGGTGGTCCAGTGCGACTCGGCGCTCATGGTGGAGAACGACGAGCGCAGGAGGCGGTTGGGGCGCAGCTGCCGGAGGTCCAGCGACTGCCGGAACATCATGTCGTTCACAAGATTCACGAAGCCGAGGTCGTTCATCTCCACACCCGCCGACGCGTAGCGCACCACGCTTTCGTAGCGCACGCGGCCGCCCACCTGCTTGAGCCCCGTGGATGCCACGAGCCCGCCCATGGCGGTGCGGGTGGAGTCGAAGCGTTGCTCGTGATCGGGGCGCTGGTACAGGTGCACGCTGTTGCGCTGCGTGAGCGCAATGGACGACGCGGAGCCGCTGACTTCGTTGAGGCCGCTGTAGCCCATCCACTCCCAACGGTCGTGCGCGAACCGGTGGTATCCCTGCAGCAGCAGCGTAGTGGCCGCGCGGCGCAGGTAGGGGTCGGTGGCGGCATCGACGCGCCGGCGGACGTCGGTGAGCTGCAGGCCGAACTGCGATCGTCCCGCCCGCATCTCGCGGACGCCCCGCACCACGAGATAGTTGGTTTGCGGTTCGATGGTACGGCCATCCGCGCCGCGGACCTGTTCGGTGGAGGCGTTCATGAGGCCGAAGGCCACACCGTTGTCGAGGCGTCCCGTGATCTTGGCGGCCGCCGTGATGTTCGTGAACACCGGGTCGGCGCTGCTGCGTCGCAGCTGTGGCGTGCGCCCCACGCGCCGCGTGTAGAAAATGCCTTCGCAGGATCCGCCGCAGCGGTAGAGGCCGGCGCCTTCCTGGAAGAACGGGCGGCGCTCGTCGAAGCGGATTTCGAACGCCGAGAGGTTGAGTACGGCCGGGTCGGCCTCCACCTGACCGAAATCGGGATTGACCGTGGCATCGATCGTGACGCGCGAGCCGAGGCCGGCCTTGAGATCGAGGCCGCCCGCCATCGTGCTGAGGGCGCTCCCGCGCGTGGTGGTCGTGGTCGGGACGCGCTTCGCGACGGTGTACGGCAACAATTCCAGACGCCGCGGTGTCCCGATGTTACGGATCCCGTCGAGGGTGCCGAGTTGCGAGATCAGCGTGCGGCGCGACGGGCGGTAGAGCGGCCAGCCGCTGCGCTCGTTCAGGCGGATCACATCGCGCCACACGCCAAACCCGAAGGTGTGCACGTCCTTCGCCGTGAAGCGCAGCTGGCTGAACGGGACGCGATACTCGGCCACCCAGCCGGCGCTGTCGATGCGCGTGGCCACATCCCACACGCCGTCCCACGTGGCGTCTTCGGTGATGTCGCCGTAGATGGAGTAGTCGCGCTTCACGCCGGCCGGATTCACCGCGAGCTCGACCCCGGTGCGTCCGTCGTGGTAGGCGTCGATGATGATCTTGAGCTGATCGCTCGCCGTTTTCACATCGCGTCGCGAGAGCAGCGCGGCCAAGCTGTCGGGGTGCGGATCGAAGGCGCGGACGAGCACGTACAGATAGCGGTCGTCGTAGGCGGCGCGGGCTTCGGTGCGAAACGTCGGCGCCAGATTCTCGCCCGGTTCGAACTGCCGGAAGTCGGCCATGGGGACGGCGCGACGCCACACGGCATCGCTGTCGCGTCCGTCGATCTCCGGCGCGCGGTCGGCGCGGATGGCGTGGCCTGCCGTTTCGGGTGCAGCGCTGGTACGCGCGTCTCGCGGTGTGTCGCGCCCCGCGCTCGCGTCTTGGGCGGTGAGTGGTGTGGCGGTGATCAGCACGATGGCGGCCGACCACAGGGCACGCGTAAAAGGCGCGGCGGCGCGGCGGCGCGGTGTCTCGATCGGCGTCACGCCTGTTGGGAGGGATGATATCCGGTCACGTCGGCAAAGTAGCTGCGGAGGCGCTCGATCCCGTCGGTGGGGTTTTCCTCAACGGGCATCGTGGTGGGGCCGAGCCGGATGACCTTGCGTCGCCAGTCGAGAGCGACGCAGCAGATGGGCACGTTGGCGCCCTTGGCCACATGCCAGAAGCCGCTGCGCCATGCCGTCACCTTTTTTCGCGTGCCCTCGGGTGCCAAGGCAAGCGCAAAGCGCTCGTGGGCGCGAAACGCGGCGACGGTGCGGTCCACGGCGTGGTCGCGCTGCTTGCGGTTGACCGGAATGCCGCCGTTGGCGCGCATGAACCAGCCGAACGGCGGCAGGAACAGCGAGTCCTTGGCCCAGAAGTGCGCGTCGAACCCGAGGGCCCATTTGCCGGCGAGGCCGATCGGGAAGTCCCAGTTCGAGGTGTGCGGCGCGACGATGGCCACGAACCGCGGCACGTTGGGCATCTGTCCCTCGAAGCGCCAGCCGGCGCGCGTCATGATGGCCAGCCCAAGACGACGCAGCCAGCGACGATGGGTCTGCGGGGCCTCGGGGCCGAGCCGCCAGTCGCCGGGTGCGGTCGGGATGGCGTCCTGAGGCATCGTGGTGCTGGCGGGGGGAGTCGTCATGCCGTTCATTTGACTGATGGCCGACAAGATTCGCAAGAGCGATCGTGAATGGCGCACCATTCTCTCGGCCGAGCAGTTCCGGGTGATGCGGTCGCACGGCACCGAACGCGCGTTCGGTGGCTGCTACTGGGACCATCGTGACGATGGCACTTATCTGTGCGCCGGGTGCGGGCAGCCGCTGTTCGCCTCTGCCGCCAAGTTCGAGTCGGGGACCGGCTGGCCCAGCTTCACGGCTCCCCTGCACGACCTCGCCGTCGAGACGACCACCGACCGGCGCTGGTTCCTGGTGCGGGTGGAGGTGCACTGCGCGACGTGCGATGCGCACCTCGGGCACCTGTTCGACGACGGCCCGATGCCGGCGGGGCTGCGCTACTGCGTGAATTCGGCCTCGCTCGACTTCGCCGGGGTGGACGACTGACGGTGGTGCCCGACCGTGTGCGGGGTTGGACGGTCCGCACGCCACGGAAGCCGGCGTTCCACTGACCGATTCGGCTAGAGCGTGAGGCCAACGAGGCGCTCCCGCATCCACGTGGCCAGCGACGCCTCCGTCAGCGATCCGGCTGCGAGCGCCGTCATGACCTGCACCACCTCCGTCTCCGATGCGTCGAGATCCTTGCCGTTGAGACCGAGAAAGATCATTGCGGCCAGGAAGGCGGCCCGTTTGTTGCCGTCATTGAATGGATGCGCCCTCGCGAGTCCGAACGCATACGCGGCGGCGAGTGTCGCGAGGTCCGAGCCTTCCTCGTAGTGGTGCTTCTGCCTCGGGCGCGCCAAGGCGGCCTCCAGCGCGTTCTCATCCCGAACGCCCGGCAGTCCGCCGTGTTCGCGCAATTGGTCGAGATGCGCGGCCTCCAAGACGATCCGCGGTACCCAGCGCCGCGTCGCCACCGGCTACTTCGCCAGCTCGCGCAGCGCGTTCCGGAACTTCTTTGCCGCGTGCGCTGCCACTGCTAAGCCTGCCTCGACATCCGGATCGTAGGGCGTCAGGAGGATGCCGCGGTCCGTCTCCACCGCCAGTACGCGGTCGCCGACTGCGAGATGCAGTCGCTCGGCCATATCCTTCGGGATTGTTGCGCCGATCGATCCACCGACTTGGCGCAAGGTGACTTCGCGAACCATCAATCCTCCGTAGCACGGGTGTGCTATTAAAATAGCACCGTAGTGCTACTGAGCAAGCGTATGCGCATCGGCATGTCGCTTGCTGCGGGGATAACCAAAGCCCCGGCACCGGATCGTGTGATCCAATGCCGGGGCTTGGTCCCGCCACCGCCTTCCCGCGGTGGTGTGTTCAGGGTGTCAGTCGCGCGACCCGGCGCCATTCACCCGTCCTGCCGTCCTGCCGTCCTGCCGTCCTGCCGTCATGCGGGAACCACTCAGGAGCAGCTGGGGCGGCCGCGCGGCAGCGCCACCGTGCAGTTCTTCGTGGTGCCGTTCTCGGTGATGGCGAGCTTGGCCGTCGCCGTGCCGTCGTACGTGATCACTTCGCGCCGCTCCTTGGTGGAGCTCGTGCCGTCGATCGTCATCACCACTTTCATGGTGCGCGTGACCGTGCCGGCCTTGGGATAGGTCTGCGACGTGGCCGAGACCGGGATCACGAGGCCGCTCGTGACGTCGGATGAGGTGCGCACCGACGAGAAGGTCTTCCCTTCGCGATTGGTGCCCCGCGCGGTTTCAGAACCCTGCGAGTTGCCGTTCACGGTGCGCTGCGTGCTGCCGGTGGCGAGCCCCGTCACGGTGCGGTCGCCTGCGTTGCTCACGGTGGCGGTGACACTGCCGTCACGGCTGCGCGTGGCGGTCCCCGTTACGGTCGTACGCGTCCGGACCGAGTTCGTGGTGGCGGTGTCGATGGCCGACTGGGCCGCGCCGGCGGTGGTCTTGATGGTGTAGATCGTCGTGACGGCGAGCCCCTGCTTCGTGGTGGGGCCGCAGGTCAGGTCGCCCGTGGCCGCCGAGAAGACGCAGCTGTCGTCGATCCGGATGCCGAACGGGCCACCGTGCGGTCCGCGGCCCGGCGGGGCGTTGCCGATGAACGAGTCACCGAGCCCGCCGCCCATGAAACCGCCCATCCCGGGTCCGCCACCGCGGCCGCGCTCAGGGCCGCCCCACGGCATGCCGTTGCTCGCCGACGGCGCGTAGCTGCTCGACACGAGATCGAGGCCAGCCGGCGCCGAGGCGAAGGCGAGGTCCGAGTCGAAGAAGCTCGGCGCCGAGCTGTCGAGGCTGCAGGCGGTCACGCTGAGGAGCGAGGCCGTCATGGCCAGCGCACGGAAATGGGAGCGCATGGTGAAATCCTCTCGAAGGGAGGCCCGTGTCAGCTCGCGACCGTCGCGCAGCCATTGTCCGGGCGTTCGATGCAGTAACACACAACGCGGTCGGGACCCTACGCGCTAGTCGTCGGCTCGCGGCAGAAAGGGGGCGAGCCGCTCCCGCAGCTGCCGCAGCGCCCGGCTCATATTGGCCTCGACCGCCTTGACCGAAACGCCCAACAGCTCTGCGATCTCGCCGTAGCGGAGGTTCCGCTCGCGGCTCATGAGAAACACCTCCCGCGTGCGCGGCGGGAGGGCTTCGATTGCCTCGTGGATGGCGGCCTGCAACTCGGCGGCGTGCACCTCGGCGTCCGCCGGCTCGGCGGGCTCGCTGAGCGCCTCGACGTACACCGCCGACTTCTTCTGTACCTGCAGGTGCCGCAGGTGATTCAGGGCCCGGTTGCGGACGGCCTGCAGGAGGTATCCGGCCACGCTGCTGTCGGGCGCGAGCACCTCGCGTCGGCGCCACAGCTCCAGAAAGATGTCCTGGGCGAGCTCCTCGGCGACGCCGGGATCGTGCAGCACCCGATTGGCCGAGCGCACCACGGGCTCGTACCACTGGCGGAAGATCGCGTCGAACGCTGTGTGATCGCCGCGGCGGAGGCGGTCCAGAAGGTCAGCGTCGGACACGAGGGTAGTAGAGGCGGGAAATGCGTGCGTGAGCAGGTGGTCGACCCGACTCGGCGGAGTTCTGTCGGCGCGGTGAGCCGCGTATACTACATCAACCGGCGCCGTGCGTGTGCCGGATCCTGTCGTCGTCGCGGGGACGTAGGGTACCGCCACCTTCTCGTGTTCCCGGGGCATGTCCGACGAAATCCGTCCTTCTGCTGATGTTGTGTCCGGGTCCGACTGGGACGCCTTTGCCCGCTATCTCGCGGGGGAAAGCGACCCAGTGGAGTCGGGCGCCGTGGAGCGGTGGCTGGCCACGCATCCAGAAGACGCTGCGTTGGCCGCACTTGTTAAGGCGCGCGTCGATCGCGCCGAGGTGCGGTCCGAACTGGCCGTGGATACCGAAGGGGCCTTGGCCGCCGTGCACCGTCGGATGACGGAGGTTGGGGCGGCACCGGCGTTGACCGTTTCACGTGGCGGCCGTCGCTCGGATTCCGATCAAAGTCGCAATACTGTTGCGCCGGTGACGCGTTCATGGCGCACGCCACTCGTCGCCCTCGCGGCGGGGCTGGTCGCGATCGTCGGGATCGCGCAGTGGCGTGGCCAGCCGTCGTCGGTGGCATCGCGGGAGTATGCCACGGCGGTCGGCCAGCGCGATTCGGTGCGGCTCCCGGACGGCAGTCGCGTGATCCTCGCGCCGGGGAGCCGTCTGACGGTGGCCGCGGGGTTCAACGCGGCCAATCGTGTGGTCACGCTGGAGGGGGCTGCCTTCTTCGAGGTCGAGCACGACGGTGTGCATCCGTTTCTGATCCACGCCCGTGGCGCGGAGATCCGGGACATCGGAACGGCGTTCTCGGTAAAGACCGATCGGAGCGGACGGGTCTCGGTCGCTGTCACGCACGGGATCGTGGCGCTGCGTGATTCGGCTGCCGGGAGTGCGCCTGCGGTGGAGTTGGGTGCCGGCGACCGTGGGGTCCTGCAGGCGGGCGCGGTCACGGTGGCCCGCGGCACGGTGACCGATGCGGACATCGCGTGGACCCGTGGCGAGCTGGCGTATCGGGATGCGCCGTTGGCCGAGGTGCAGGCCGATCTCCGCCGCTGGTACGGTCTCGAGTTGCAGGTGACAGATTCCATCCTGGCCGGGCGGACGCTCACCGCCGCCTTCCGCGGCGATTCGTCGGCGCAGGTGGTGCGGCTGATCGCGCTGGCACTCGGGGCAGACGTGACGCAGCGCGGCGATACGCTTTTTCTTCAGCCGCAGGGACCCGGATCGACGCGGATTCCCTGATTCGAGGCGCTCGACACAATGACGTGGTGGCAGGTAGGCCGGCGGGGCATGACGGCGGGCGCGATCGCACTTTTGATCGCGCCCGCCACTGTCGTGCAGGCGCATGCGGCGCCGGCGACCGCGCCGGACCCCGTGTGCGCCGTGCGGATCGCGTTGTCGGAGCGGTCGTCGCTGTGGGCGCCGCCGCTGGACCGCATCATCAAGGTGCAGCTCCCCGACCTGCCATTGCGCGAGGCGCTCGACCGCCTCGCGGCGCTGGCTCGGATCGAGCTGTCGTATAGCGCTGAGCTGCTCCCCCCCGATCGGCGCGTGTGCCTTGCGCTCGACCGCGTACCGGTCGGCGCGGTGCTCGAATCGCTGCTGACCGGTACGTCGCTCCGTTCGATCGTGCTGGGCACGTCGCAGGTCGTGCTGGCGCCCTCGCGCACCGAGGGGGGGACCGCACCGAGCGCCGGCGGGTCCGGAGTGCCGGTGATGGCGCGGCATGCCAGTGTGCTCGACCGGGTCGTGGTGACCGGCTCGCCGGATGGGGCGCCGCAGCGCGGGTCGCCGTTTGCGCTGGACGTGATTGACGGGGCCGAGCTGGCGCGACAGGGGGTGGGGACGCTGGCCGAGGCGCTGGATCTGGCCGTGCCCGGGGTGTGGACGTGGACGGCGAGTGCGGGGACGTTGTCGGCGCGATACGGCAGCATCCGCGGCGCGAGCTCGTTCGGTGTGTCAGCCCCAAAGGTGTATCTCGACGGGATCGAGGTGGCCAATCCGTTACTGGTGACGCAACTCGATCCGGCGCGCATCGATCGCGTGGAAGTGATCCGCGGTCCGCAGGGGGCCGCCTTGTACGGGGCCGACGCGATCAGCGGGGTGGTGAACATCCTGACGCGACACGACGGCAGTCCGACGGGCGGGCCGACCGTGCAGCTGTCGACCTCGGCGGGCCTGTCGGCCACGGCGTACGCCCCGCGCGATGCGTTCGTGCAGGATCACGCCATGTCGTTCCGCCGTGGCAGCAGTGCGCGCAGTCTCGGATTCGGCCTGAACGTGGGGACCGTCGGGGCGTATGTGCCGGGCGCGTCGGAGCGCCGGCTGCTGGCCGACGTCGACGGGCGCGTGATCCGCGCCAATACGGTGCTGACCGGGACGGCGCGCTACTCGCTGCAGCACGCGAACGCGAGTGCCGGGCTGATGTTCGACGGCGCGGGCGCGCCGGGGTTTGCCGCCGGCGCTGGTGCCGCGTCGGTGTGGCGCGCGCAACCGGGGCTGTCCGCGAGCGGGGTGGGCATGTCACGCCTCGGGCTGACGGTGCCCGACACGCTGAACCGGCGCCCCCCGCTCGACTCGGCGGCGCTCCGCCTGTTCGCCGGCGACAGCGCCACCGGCCAGCGTCTGGCGCAGTACACAGTGGGCGGCACGGTGGCCGTGATGCCCGATCTGCACTGGACGCACACCCTCATCGCCGGGGTCGATGGCTATCGGTTGCAGGGACTGTCGTCGGCGTCACTGCCGGCGCCGGTGGCGAATACGAGCCTGTTGGGTGAGGGAGAGGGGGCCGCTGACCGGGGGACGCTGCGCGTCCGCTCGGTGGGGCGTTTCGACGTGGCCGAGGGGACGCTGTTGGCGGTGACCTTTGCCGCAGAACAGGCGCTCACGCGTGATGTGTCGTTACAGAGTGTTGCGGTGCCCCTCGCTCGCGGCGGCGTGGGTGCGCTGGCGCCGGCCCTGACATCGGCCCCCACGATCTCGCGGGTCACGCGCGGCTGGATCAACAACGCGGGCGTGTCGGCGCAGGCGATGCTGTCGTGGCGCGACCGGTGGTACCTCTCGGCCGGCGGGCGCGCCGAACGGACGAGCGGGGCGGCGGCGACGGTGCAGCATGCGCTGCTGCCGATGGTGGGGGCGGCGTATGTGCGCGACTACGGTGGTGCGGTGCTGAAGCTGCGCAGCGCGTTCGGTACCGGTATCCGTCCGGCGCGCGCACTGGCGCGCGGGACATCGTGGATGGGGCGCGGTGGCGGCGCGCTCACGACCGACCTGCAGCCCGAGGAGCAGTCGGGGGTGGAAGCCGGTGCCGACCTCGTGTTCGAGCACGGCCTCTCGTTGCACGCCACGCGCTTCGATCAGGAGGCGTCGGGGTTGATCCAGCCGGTGGCCCAGATGGAAAGTGGGATCGGCACCAACGGTCGGGTGGTGCGGAGTCTGTCGTACACCCTGCAGAACGTGGGGGCGATCACCAACCGTGGCTGGGAGCTGCAGGCCACGATGCGCCGCCGTGCGCTGCAGGTGGCCGGTGCCCTGTCGCTCGTGGACAGCCGGGTGGCGAAGACCGCCCGCGGGTACCGGGGCGAGCTGCAGGTCGGCGACCGCATGCTCGACGTGCCGGCCTCGACGCTGAGTCTGTCGGCGGCCTGGTCGGCACGTCGCTGGAGCGTGAGCACGACGGCCACCCGCGCGGCCGACTGGATCGGGTACGACCGGACGGCGATCGGCGTGGCGCTGGCGGACGACTCGCGGGCCTACGACGTGGGGGGCGCGCAGTTGCGCCGCTATTGGCTTCCGTATGGGGGCGTCACGCGCTGGCGGGCGTCGGCGTCGTATCAGCTGCGCCGTGACCTGTCGGCGATCGTGGGCGGCGAGAACCTGCTGAACGTGCAGCGCGGCGCACCCGACAATGCCACCGTGACGGCGGGGCGAACGCTGAGCTTCGGGCTGCGCTCCACGTTCTGACCCGCGTGGGGGCGGGACGCACCGGTCCAGCCGTTCCTCGTCCCGCCGGCTCCCCCTCGCGCAAAGCGGCTTTCGGCCGCATGTTGGGAAATGGACCGTCGACTCTTCGTATCCGCCGTGGCCGGAGCGACCGCTCTGCCCAGTCTCGCCGCGATCGCCCCGCGCTTCTCGCCGCAGGCAATCCGCCGTCTCATCGATGCCTCGGATGTGGCCAAGGGCCGCGGCGTGGCGCTGTTCGATCCCGATGCGCCGACATGGCGCGGCACGGCGGCGCAGGCCGAGGCGTTCGCCGCCGACGAGGACTTCTGGGAACCGATCCAGCGTGCGTTCGATCTTGATCGCACGTGGATCAACCTGAACAACGGCGGCTGTTCACCCGCTCCGTCGCACGTGATGGCGCAGCTCGAGCGCGACCTGCGCTTCTCGAATGAGCTGCCGGTGATCCAGATGTGGCAGACGCTCGAGCCACGCATCGAAGTCGTGCGGCGCGAACTCGCGCTGGAGTTTGGCTGCGACACCGAGGAAATGGCCATCACGCGCAATGCGTCGGAAGCGATGGAGACGCTGATCTTCGGCATCGACCTGAAGCGCGGCGACGAAGTGGTGGTGAGCAACCAGAATTACGGCCGCATGCTGAACGCGTGGCGGCAGCGCGCGCAGCGGGAAGGGATCGTGGTGAAGGAGGTGGCCTTCCCCGTGCCGTGCACCAATCCGCAGCTGATCATCGACGCGTTCGCGGCGGCGATCACGCCGCGCACGCGCGTGATGGAGATCACGCACATCACCAACCTGACCGGCCAGATCCTGCCGGTGAAGGAGCTGGTGGCGATGGCGCGGGCAAAGAACGTGGCCACGTTCGTGGACGGCGCGCACGCGTTCGCGCAGTTCCCGTTCACGCGCGACGAGCTGGGCGTGGACTACTACGGCACGAGCCTGCACAAGTGGCTGCTGGCCCCGATCGGCACCGGGTTCCTGTACGTGCGCAAGGATCGCATTCCCGCAATGTGGCCGCTCATGGCGGGCAATCCGGGACAGGAAAAGGACATCCGGAAGTACGAGGAGATCGGCACGCATCCGGCCGCCAATCACAATGCGGTCTCGGTCTCGCTCGCGTTTCACCGCGCGATCGGGGCGCCCCGCAAGTTCGCGCGTCTCGTGTATCTGCGAGACCGCTGGGCCAAGCGACTGCTCGCCGACGGGCAGGGGCGCGTGAAGATCCACACGCCGCTCGACTCGGCGTGGGGCGGCGGGATCGGCTTCTTCAGCGTGGACGGCCTCGATCCGGTGAAGCTCGGCAACTGGCTGGTGACCCAGCATCGGATCGTGCAGACACCGATCGTGCACCCGGAGTTCAGCGGCATTCGCGTGACGCCCAACGTGTACACGACGTTGCCGGAAATCGACCGCTTCACCGATCTCGTGCTGAAAGCGATCCGTACCGGTATCGTGTGAGCGGGGATGGGATGACGGTGTCGTGGCGGAGAGTGGCGCGGCGCACGGTGGTCGTGCTGTCGGTGCTGGTGCCGGCCATCCTGCCGGTGCGCCCGCTGGTGGCGCAGACGTTTGAAGGCGTGGTGACCATGCGGGTGGCCGCCGCCGCGCCCCGTGGTGCGGCGGGGGCCGGGCAAGCGCCGCGTCCGGGGCAGGAACTCGAGTACCTCGTGCGGAACGGCGCGGTGCGGGTGAACATGCGCGGGCCGACGGGCGGCATGTCCATGCTGATGGTACCGCCGGAGCGGACGCTGTTCATCCTGATGGCGGCGCAGCGCGCGTACATGGAGATGCCAATGGGAGCCATGGCGTCGACGCCTGAGGCCGCACCACCAGCCGACGTGAAAGTCACGCGTACCGGCCGCACCGAAACCATCGCCGGGTATTCGTGCGAGCACGTGCAGATGGTCAGCGCGGCACAAACGATTGACCTGTGTCTCGCGAAGGGACTGGGGCGCTACGTGAATCCGATGGCGGCGATGGCGCAGGGCGCGGCCCCGACGTGGCAACGCATGCTGATGGCCGAGGACGGGTTTCCGTTGCGGATCACCATGGCGGACGGCTCCGTGCCGATCGAGGTGGTGAAGATCGCGCCGCAGCGCCTGGATAACGCGCTCTTCGCGGTCCCGCCCTCGTACACGAAAATGGCCATGCCACGGCGGCCCTAGCGGCGCGCGTGGTCCACACGGCGGGAGACGGCGCTGAAACCTCCCGCATGCTGTCCCGGTAGGGACGGGAGAGGGTGCGTGGCTCCCCGTTGCCGCGCGCCCGCCTTCTCTGGAGGATCCGATGTTCTTCATCATCTCGTTCGTGCTCTCCACCGTGCTGGCCATCATCCTGCACGGTTCCACGCGCCGGTTCGTGCGCAACCGCCTGCGCTATGTCGAAGCGGTGCAGCGCGCGATGGCCCCGTGGGCGGCCGGCGGCGCCGTGTTTCTGGTGGGGACCGTAGTGGCCGGCGTCCTGCCGCTGGTGGGCATCGGGACCGCGCTGACAGCGGGGATGGCTGTCGGCTCCGGGGTGGCGTTCGGGGCGCGTGACATCCGGCGGGGGACGTCTCCGGTGGTGTACGGGCCGTAAGCGGGGGCGCGGGTCGTGCGCTCTCAGTCCCGCGGCGTGAGCGGTACTTCGCGCACCAGCATCGCCTGTGCGCCCGCGAAGTCCAGCAGCAGGACGTCGCCCACGCCGTGCTCGATCCGGACCTGCATGGAGTGCGGTGCCGCCGGATTCTCGGTGTGCAGCACGTCGCCCTCAACCCGGTACACGAGTTCGACCATCTGATCGGTCCCGCCGACGTCGACGTGATACTGCAGCACGCCGCCGGCCAGAAATTCCATGCGCACACCCGGGGCGAAGTCGAGTGTCACGTCGGCGCGCATGAGGCGCCAAATGCCCAGCAACCAGTCGGTGCTCATGCGCGTACTATACAGCATGGTCCTCCCGCTGCGCAGCGTCTTCGCCATCAGTCGCCGTTGGGCGTTCGCCGCGCTCGTCGTGGTGGCGTCCGGCGTGTCGGTCCCCGGGGCGGTGGCAGGTCAGGCCGCGGCCCCCGCCGCCCGCGTCACCATCGACCACTCGGCATTCGACGCCTTGCTGCGCGCGCACGTGGCCGATGGGTTGGTGGACTACGATGCGTTCCGGCGGGCTCCGTCATTCCGTCGCTACCTCACGCTGCTCGAGCGCGCCTCGCTGGACGGCGCGGATGAGCACGAGCGGCTGGCGTTCTGGCTGAATGCGTACAACGCCTACACGATCCAGCTGATCGTCGCGCACGGTGAACGCGAAAGCATCCGCCAGATCAACCGGACGTTCGGCGTGCTGCGCCTCAAGGGGCCGTGGAGCGAGCCGCTCGTGCGCGCGGCGGGACGCCGTCTGACGCTCGACGATGTGGAACACCGGATTCTGCGCCGGGAATTCCACGATCCCCGCATTCATTTCGCGCTCGTCGCGGCGTCGAAGGGCAGCCCACCGCTGCGCGCGGAGGCGTATACGGGGGCGGCGCTCGAACGGCAGCTGTTCGATCAGGGCCGTCGTTTTCTGCGGGATACCACGAAAAATCAGATCGCGGTGAAACTTCCGCGGCTCAGTCCGATTTTCACGTATTACCGCGCCGACTTCGGCAATTCGCGGGCGGAGCTGGGGGCATTTCTGGCCGCGTGGTTTGATGGCGACACGAAAACACGGCTGGAGTCCGGGCGTTTCGGGATGCGGGAAATCCCGTTCGACTGGTCGTTGAACGCGCAGCGCCCCACGCGCTGAGGTGGCCGGCCGTCACGCGAGGCGTGACGGCGCCGGAGACGGCACCCACACCAACGCCACGAGCTGCACGTGCACGTCGCCGCTCTTCGCCTTGATGGGAATGGCCTCGAGCGTTTCCTGCTGCGCATCGTACGCACCGCCCAGGGCATCGACATCGGCTTGCAGTGCCGCTTCCAGCTCGGCGTACTGCGCCTCGATCGCCTGCAGGCTCTCACTGGCGCGGGTCACGTCTCCCTGCTGCTGCGCGGCACGCCCAGCGCCCCGCGCGGCGGTGCCGACCCGGCTGATCGCGCCGGCGGAGATCCGGCCGCGCCCGAAGAACGCGCCGAGAATCGCGCCTCCCACCGAGATGGCGGTATCCATCTTGGCCTGCGACGCCTGCGCCTGCTCACGCTGCACGGTCTGTTCTGCGCGACGCAGGCGCTCCTGCAGGGTCGCAAACTTGGTGGCGTACTTGCCGCGCAGCGTCTCGATGCGCCGGTCCCGGTCTTCGCGCGCCAGTACCTGCAGGCGAATCCGGAAATCCCGCTCCGACTCGCCGACGTTCGAGCACTGCTTGAGCGTGGTGCTCCGAAACAGCGACACCATTTCGGTGGTGACGATCCACTTCTGGAACGCCTTGCTCCACGCGGGATAGCTCTTCGGATTCGACGCGGTCTTCGGTAACGCGGCGTAGGTGGCTCCGTCGATCGGCGCGCGCTCGAGCGCGGACGGATCCAGTTCAATCCGCTCCGCACCATCCCACGCGATCGTGATCGGACCATCGTCCATCGTGGCCAGCAGCGCTACGCGACGTTGCTCGGTGACACCGTACTTCGTACTGGCAAAGGACACGTCGGCCAGCCCCAGGACGGCCGGGCGGTACGTGACCGGGGCGCCATCGGCGTGCACCGGGAGGAAGTACTGCGGAATATCCGCTGGCAACACGGGCGCCTGCTGCGACGCCGACGGGTGACGTGCGGCCACGCTCCCAGCGGCGGTTGGCGAAGTGGGTGCGGCGGCGGGTGCGGCGGCGGGTGCAGCACCGGTGCGTGCGCTGAGCGTCCTGATCTGCTCGCGCGTCATGGGACCGGCGAGATACGACATCGTCCAACGCGTCTCGAAGGTGATCGGCGCCGACTCATGCACGCTGTGCATGAGGAACACGCGTTTGCCGAGTCCGGCGATCGTCTGTTCCATGGCGGACTTGTCAAAGGGCTGTCCGCCGGACGCGCCTTCGAGTCCTTCCATCACGCGCATCTTGTCACGTTCCGTCTGCAGGCGGCCGATGAACCAGGTGCCGGTGTTCGAGAGGCCGCGATAATCCAGATCCACCGGATTTTGCGTGGCCAGTACGACGCCGAGTCCGTAGGCGCGGGCCTGCTTGAGCAGCGTGAGCAGCAGCCGTTTCGACGGTGGGTTTTCCACCGGTGGCATGTAGCCGAATAGTTCGTCGATGTAGAGGATTGCCCGCAACGAGCCGGTGCCCGGCTGCGTGCGCACCCACGCAAGGATGTCGGCCAGCAGCAGCGTCACAAAGAACATGCGCTCGGCGTCCCCGAGATGCGCGATGGATACGATCGAGCCCTTCGGCTTGCCGTGCGCGTCGTACAACAGCGTTGCGGTATCGAGCGGCTCGCCTTGCATCCACGTCTGGAAGCCCGGCGCCGCCAACAGATTGTTGAGCTTCATGGCGAACGCGGTGCGGTCCTTCGGCGGAAACACCGTGTCGAGCGGCATGACGCCGACGGTGTGGAACGGCGGCGACTGGATCCCGCCGATCAGGCCGGCGAGATCGAGATCGCGGCCGTCGCTCCACGACGCGTGCAACAGGTTCGCGAGCAGAATGTGCTCGCGGCTCGAGATGGGATCGCCGTCAATGCCCAGCAGGGCGAGCACGCTCGTGGCGGTGGCCTCGACGCGCTCCTGCATCGCTTCGGTGTCGTCGCGGATGACCGGCGGCGGCGCCACGAACGCTTTGAGGAGTGACAGCGGCTGACCGGCGGTGCTGCCTGGCGTGTAGATGGTGACATCGGCGGCGTCGGCGAGTCGCTGAATGCGCGCGCCGTCCTGGCCCCAGCCGGCGAGTCCGTCTTTCCAGAGCATCGCCTGCTTCGCGGCAAACTCCTCGGCGGAGAGTCCGGCGTTGGCCGCCTGCTGCGGATCCACCCACGGTCGGAAGTCGGCCGGCGCCAGCGACGGGAATCGCAGCGCGAGGTTGCCGAGATCACCCTTCGGATCGATCGCGATGACGGGGATGTGATCGATCAGCGCCTCCTCGATGAGCCCGACGCCGAGACCGGTCTTGCCGCTGCCGGTCATGCCGATGATCACGGCATGCGTGGTGAGATCCTTCGCATCGTAGAGCACGAACTCGTCACGCCGCACGCGCGCGGCGAGGTCGTAGTGCTTGCCGAGGTAGAAGGCGCCCAGTGTTTCGAAGTCGGTCATCGTGCGCGGTCGGTCAGGGGGCGACGAGTGTCTTGGCAACCCGCGCGAAAATCTCGCGCTCGTGCCGGCGCAGGTTCTCGATATCGTACGGCTGTACGGGTTTCGCGCCGAGGTCCACGGTCTTGATGGCGGAGTCGACCGTGTGTCCGCTCAGGTAGACGTTCAGCCGCGCGTGCAGCATGGTCGGCGTGCTGTTGCCCGACGCGGCCATGAGCCGACGATCGTCGACGATGCGGGTGAGCGCGACGCGGTCGTCGTAGAAGTACGCACGCGACGAGCGCATGCCGTCGGTGAACGTCATCTGCTCCTCGATGACCGCGAGCGTGCCGTTCACGTAGCGCGCCACGTAGCCGGATTCGCTCGTGACGCTGTCGGACCAGCGGCCCTCCACCGTGACGGTGTCGGCCGCCGCGCGGTCGACGGCTTTCGCGGCGGGTTGATCGGCGCATGCCCCGGCGGCGAGGAGCGCGGCGAGGGCAAGGGCGGGACGTCTGGTGGGCGTCAGAATTCGCGGCGCTTCATTTCCTTGAAAATGCCTTCCGCTTCGGACCCTTCCAACGGCTCGGTCTTGCCGCGCGTGGCCTCGAGCGTGGGGTCGAACAGGCTGCGGGAGGGCTTCTTCTGCTGCGACGCCTTGGCGGCCGTCTTTCTGAGCAACGCCTTGAGCTGTGAATCCTTCATGAGCACTCCGGTTGAGGGACACCTTGATGTTGCCGGTGCCGGCGCCGCCTGTAAAGGCCACCGGGGCACACCGAAGCGACGTCAGGGACGCCGGAGCTGGTCGGCGCCGCATCACGGAGCGACAGGCGGCAGCGCAAGCATGGCCCGCACGGCGTTGATGACGGCGCGCCCGGCTGCCTTGTACGGCGTCATGGCTTCGAAGTGGCCGTCGCCCGGCACGGTCACGACCCACGCGCTGTCGCCGCGCGCGCGGGCGGCCGCAACGAAGCGGTCGCGGACCTCCACGGGCGCAATGAAGTCACGATCGCCGGCCACGTGGACGCTGGGGGTGCCCAGGGGCAGACGTTCGCGCGGGGAGGCATCACGAAGCCGTGCCGGCACGCTATCGGGCGCGGCCCCCAGCAGCGATTCCACGGCCGGGTTACCGCAGGTAGCGCGTTCGCGCGTGTAGAACTCGGCCAGATCGGCAATGCCCCCCACCGACACGACGCCGCGGAGGGGCAGGGGCGTGCCGCCAGCCAGCGGACTGGTGACGTCGAGCGCGTGACGCGTAGCCAGCCAGAGGGCGAGGTGGCCGCCGGCAGAGTGTCCGGCGACGACGATGCGCGAGGTGTCTACCGGGTACCGGCTCGCCAGGGTGCGCACGTAGTCGGCGGCGTCGGCAACGTCGCGGAAGGTGCCGGGCCAGCCACCCCCCGGGTGATCGTAGCGGCGGTATTCCACGTTCCAGGTGGCGACCCCACTGGCCGCGAGCGCATCGGCCAGCGGGGCGCTGTTCCGCACGGAGGCGTAGCGGGAGAGCCAACAGCCGCCGTGAATGATGATGGCGAGGGGCGCGCGGGTGCCGGGGGCGGTGTTGGGGGGGAGGCGCAGCTCGCCGAACTGCAGCGAGTCGGCGCCGTAGGCGATGCGGAGTCCGGCCGAGCGCAGCGGGATCGTGTCCACGTCGCCGGCGCGCATGAGGCGCGGTGCGGGGGCGCTGGGGGGTGTGCCCGTCTGCGCGTGGGCCGCGGAGGCGACGGCCAGCGTGAGCGCGGCGAGCATGCGCGCGGCGAGCATGCGCGCGGCGAGGCCGAGGCGGGCGACGACGGTGTAGTGCCTGGGAGTGGACATGCCGTGAAGCTGGCGGTGGCGTGCGGGGGCGTCCAGTCGGCGGCACGCGCGCGTCCGTCCGTCCGGCCCGGGGCCTTCCCCAAAAATCCTGTTGACAGTCCGAAAAGCTGACGCTAGTGTCTGGTGGCATTCGAATTATGAGGGCCGCGCCACGGTGCGGGACAACACGAGCGTTGCAGGCGACTTCGGGGACCTGGCGGCGTGCCGGTCCCTTTGTCGTGGGCAGGTTTTCGGACGCGAACGCAGAGCGGTTGTCGCACGACAGCCGCGGCCCACGCGGGGGGCTCATCCGCGAACAACACGAGTGCTCGGTGCGTACGGCAGGGCCGGACTCCGATCACACAGCAAGGGGAACAGTGCCATGCGTACGACCGGCAAGGTGAAGTGGTTCAACGACGCGAAGGGCTTCGGTTTCATCACGCCCGACGACGGCTCGAAGGATTGCTTCGTGCACCACTCGGCGATTCAGGGTGGTGGATTCCGTACCCTCGCCGAAGGCGAGCGCGTTGAATTCGACATCGTGCAGGGCCAGAAGGGTCCGGCCGCCGAACAGGTGACCAAGATCCGCGGCTGATTGCCTGCTGGAGATCGTGTTGCACAGAGGGCCACCAGCGATGCTGGTGGCCCTCTGTGCAGTGGGGGGCCAGATTGCTCCATCATCCCCCGTTCGCCTCGCCTGCCGGAGCCGTTTGTGACTGACACGCCGAACCTGTGCACCATCTGTGAGG
Organism: Gemmatimonadota bacterium; assembly: GCA_031127095.1. Lineage (GTDB taxonomy): Bacteria > Gemmatimonadota > Gemmatimonadetes > Gemmatimonadales > Gemmatimonadaceae > Gemmatimonas. The sequence continues at coordinate 37,417 of JARIEX010000001.1, read as the reverse complement.
CGACGCTGTCTCTGCGGCGCGGGCGGGACGACGTGCTGTGCGACTCGCTGTCGTGCGCGGCGGCGTACCGGGCGGTGCCGGACCACCTGAAGTGCGGCGTGTGCGGCCGTGTGATCCCACCGGCGCACCGGGCATCGCGCCACTGTGGCCGCTATGCCTGTGCGAAGACCGTCGCGGTGGATCGCCCGCAGGCGGCCGCGCGTGCCGCGCATGCCGCGCTGGTCGTCTCGGCCCACACGCAGCGGCGGGTGCGTGCGGCGCGCGACGGTGTGCCGTCGGGAGCCGTCGAGAGTTACCGGGTGTCGGTGATTCCGAAAAACACCCGTCGCGTATCGGCGTTGCCGCGCCGTCGTCGCGCACTGTTCGAGGTGAGTCTTCGCGCACACCTGGCGGAAGCGCGCGGCTGGTTGGCGCGCGGTGAACTGCCGCCAACCTACCGGCCACCGGCGACTGAACCGACGCCGACCGTGCAGGCGCAGCGGCAGATGGCGGTACTCGGTGCGGGGTGCGCCGCCTGCCGCGGGCACTGCTGCGGACGGGGGAAAGAGCACGCCTTTTTGGGCGTCGACGCGATGCTGCATTACCTGCAGCGATTCCCCGACAAGGACGACGAGACCATCGTCTCCGACTACGTGGCCTATCTGTCCAAGCGCACCCTCACTGACGGGTGTGTCTTTCAGAATTCCGATGGGTGCGCTTTGCCCCGGGATATGCGGGCGGATATCTGCAATGCCTTCCACTGCACGGGCCTGAACATGATCCGGGATGCGTTTGAGGACGACGAGCCTGTGCGGGCCTTCTTCATCCATCAGGTCGGGACTGGGCTGCAGGGCGGCCGCTTCGTGGACATCCCACCGGCGGCCGACTGACGGCAGTGGACCCACGACGGGCACCGAGGATCGGGCGTAACCACAAACGGGCCGTGCGCACTGCGCACGGCCCGTTTGTTTGTTTGCGCCGCGGTACCGCGCGACCGGCGGCTACTTGATCTCGCCGTTGCCGCGGTAGTAGTCGCCCAGCAGGTGCTCGGCGAAGTACTCCATCAGCATGCGCTGGTTGTACGGGCCGGTGCCGCGGTAGCCGTGCGGTTCACCGGGATAGATGAAGAAGTCGAAGCGCTTGTTGGCCTTGATCAGCGCGTTCGCAAGACGGATAGTGCCGCCCGGGTGCACGTTGTTGTCGAGATCACCGGTCGCGAGGGCGAGGTTGCCCTTGAGGTTGACCGCGAGTTCGTCGGTGGTCGGTACGCGGATCTCGAACTTGATCTTGTCGGCGTTCGTGGAATCCTGCACCACTTCACGCGCGGCCGCGTTGGCTCCCGGACCGCCGCGACGCGCGGCGCCGGTGCCACCGGCGCGCACGGCACCGCTGGCGCTGTCGGCCTTGGCGACCACCTTCACGCCGTGGTTCCACTCGCTCCAGTTCTGGTTGTAGATGTTGTTGTCGTGATTGCCGGATTCCGACCAGCCCACCTTGAAGAATTCATTGTACGGCGGCAGCAGCATGGCGGCGGCGGTCATGAAGCCGCCACCGGAGTGGCCGAAGATCCCGACTTTGTCGAGGTCGATGAAGCGATGCCGCGCGGCGAGCTGCTCGATGGCGTACTTCTTATCGACCAGTGCGTAGTCGCGCATGTTGCCGTAGCCGTAGCGATGATATGCCAGTGAACGCAGCGGCGTGCCGCCACGGTGGCCCACCTCGATCACGATGAAGCCGAGCTGCGCGAGCTGCATCAGCGGACCGCGCACGCTGAAGCCGGTCGTCATCCCTTCCGTCTGCGGGCCCGGATAGACGTAGGTGATGATCGGATACTTTTTCGTGCTGTCGAAGTCGATCGGCTTCCACATGTTGCCGAACAGCTCCGTCACGCCGTCGGCCGCCTTCACCGAGAACGTTTCGGCCGGCTTGAAGCCGAGTTCCTTCAGCTTCGACAGGTCCATCTCCTCGAGCGTGCTCAGGATGCGCCCCGTGGCGCCGTCGCGCAGCACCGACTTGAACGGCAGGTCCATGCGCGAGAACGAGTCGTAGATGTATCGCTTGGTGGGGGACACGATGCTCGGCGTGCCGTTTTCGCCGAGGGTGGAGGCATGGTGCGCGTTGCCGGCGTCGAGCAGCGTGAAGCCGGTGCCGTCGCCGTTCACGCGGTAGAGGTGCGTCTGGTAGAGCTGCTCCCCCGCTTCACGGCCCTGGCCGGACACCCACACCTGCTGGGTGGTGGAGTCGATCGTGACGATGCTGTTGGCGTTCCACTGTCCTGTCGTGAGCGCGCGCTTCTCGCCCCCGTCAAAGGCGTGCACGTAGAACATGCCCCAGCCGGTCTTCTGTGACCACCAGAGAAAGTCACCGCCCTTTTTCAGGTAGGCGACGTTCTTGGGCTCGAGTGCGGCCCCTTCGATCGCGTCGGTGAGCAGCGTCTTGATGGCGCCGGTGGCGACGTCCACTTCGATGAAATCCACGGCGCGCTGCGGACGATCGCGACGCACGAGACGCACTTTGTCGCCGCTCACGGGCCAATGCACGTTCATCAGCGACTGGTCCTTCCACTTCGCGACGTTGAGTTGCTTCACGGCCTTCTCGCCGCGACGGAACGTCCACAGTTCGCTGCGCGTGACGTCGTCCTCGCCGGGCATCGTGTACTTGTAGTGCAGCAGCACGGGGCGCGGCTGGGCGAGCACGTTCACGAGGAACAGGTCCTTCACCTTGCGCTGGTCGCGGCGCACGAACGAGAACGACTTCCCGTCGGGTGACCACGTCACGTTCGGGCGGATGCGCTGATCGCGATTGCTCGCATCGTCGGTGTCGTCCTGCTCGCCGTCCGTCTGCTGCCCGCCACCGGCGAGTGCCGCGAGCTGACGCGCGTTCTCGGTGGTGTCACGGAAGCCGAAGGAGTAGTCCATCGCGCCGTCGGTGCTGATCTGCACGGTGTCGTTGCTGCTCTTCTCTACGAGGTAGAGATTGTGCATGCGCGCGAACACGAAGGCCGAGCTGTCCTTGTTGTAGTTGCGGAACTCGCCGCGGGCACCGCCGCCGCCCTGACCGCCACCACCGCCCTGCGTGTTGATCTCTTCGTCCACCGGTGGGGGGGCGTTGCGCACCGCGCGGCCATTCGACTTCAGCGTTTCCGTGGCCAGCGTCCACTCGTAGCGCACGGTGTCCACCGTAAAGCGGAACGCCTTGTGGCTCTTCAGGAACGTGATGGTCTGGAAGGGCAGGTTGGTGGCGTCGTAGGGCTTCTTGCTGAGCACGGTGAGCTGCTCGGCCAGCTTGGCCGGGTCGAACAGCAGCCGCTTGGTGCCGCCGGTGGGCGAGGGCACGAAGAGCATGAAGCGGTTGCCGTTCCGGTCCTTCCAGTTGTAGTACATCGTGTCCGTCTGCCCGAGGAAACGGGGCTGCACGGCCTGCGTGTACGTGATGGCGCGGAGCGCCGTGGTGCTGAACCGATTGGCGAGTGCCCAGTTGCCCTTGTTGGCGCGACCTTCGTCGGCCTGGCTGGTCTGGGGGCTGATCTGGGCCTGAGCGACACCGGCGCTGGCGGCCAGCAGCATCCACGTGCCGGTCCAGCGTCCGAGCCGACGCAATGCGAGAGCCATGTCCTGCTTCCTCCGGAGGGCGGGAATGGCGGCGCCACGAGATGGGCCGCCAACGAGAGATTTACTCTCCGGAACCGATCGCCGTTGAGTCCGCAGCGGGAAAATCGCGGTCGGTGGGCGCTTCGGGTGGGACGTCCACGGGTTTACGGCGTTGGGCGTTCCCGGTATCGGGTGGTGAAGACGGGTTGGAGCCAGGCGGTGGCACCGCTGGAGTCGACCACGCGCACCCGCACGTACGTCTCGGGACCCCGGAGCCGGTACGATGGGGTGAGCGACTTGTCGGTGGCGAGGATCTCGCCGTCGGCGCCAACGAATTGGGTGGTGTACTTGAAGTCGCCGGTGCGCGTGATGGTCACCGATAGCTCGGACTCGGTCACCGTGATTGCGTCAATTACCGGTCCGGTGCTCGCGTAAAAGCGGCCCTCGTCGAGCGCGGTCACGATCTCCCTCGTGTCGCGCGAGCGCGCCCGTACCACCACCCAACCGCGTCCGGGGTTGGCCCGTGCCTTGGCGAACTCGCCCTGGAAGTGATGCGCGTCGTCCACGGCGATGCCGTAGATCTTCTTGCCGCGCGTGAGCAGCGCGTCCCAAGCGTCTTCCATGCCGGGCCAGTCACCACCGCCGATGTTGTGCACGGTGGGATGCCCGTTGAAGATCTCGAGCAGCCGGTCGTTCTTCACGCGGAAGAGCGTGGCGGTGTCGATGCTCCAGAGAAAATTCGGATGGTTGATGTGCGGCACGGCGTGGTCGGCGCGAATGGCGTCGACCGTCTTCTGGACGGTGCCCAGCAACGTGCTGTCACGCGGCGCCGCGATCACGCGGGTGATGGCCAACGCGTTCACATGCACGGCCGCTTTCTGGAAGGCGGTCGTGACCTCTTCGCCTGGAATCAGCAAAAAGGTCGAGTCCATCAACGACGCCAGCGTGGCCGGATCCGTGAAGACGTTGTGATCCGAGAGCACGAGGAAGTCGTACTTCCGGCTCTTGTACCAGCGCGCGACCTCGTCCGGCGCGGTGTCGCCGTCGGAGTTGGTGGTGTGGGCGTGCGTGTTCCCTTTCAGCCAGCGCGCCCCGGGGGCGCGCTCGGGCACGAGAAATCGTGCGGGCTGGGCGGTGGCGGTCCGTGCGAGGCCGCCGGTGGCCACGACGCACGCCAGCAAAAGCGAGAGTGAGTGCATGCGCCCAATAGTGCCATGTGCTGCGTTCGGCCGCGAGCCAGTCACGGCTTCGTGACCGCGAGGGGGGGTGATGGTGACGCCGCTGTTGCCAACGAACATGAAACCGCCGTCCACGCGATTCGCGGTGCGCCCATGCCGTGTACGTCCTTCTCGCGCGTGCCCATTACCTTCCGGCGCATGGGTGGTCTGCTGCACTGACTTCAACGACCGATGGGATGCTCTCTCGACGCGCGTTCCTGCTGACAGCCGGGGGGATGGCGGCTGCCGTGACGGGGACGGCCGGCTACACGTTTCTGGTTGAGCCGGAGTGGCTGGAGATGACGGCGGTCGATCTGCCGATCCGCCACCTACCAGCGGCGCTGGCCGGCTGTCGTCTGGTGCACATCTCGGACATCCACGTGTGCCCCAGCGTGGCAGATGATTACGTCCGGGAGACGTTTGCGCGGGTGCGCGCCGTGGCGCCGGACATCGTGGTGGTGACCGGCGACCTGATTTCGCACCATGTCGGGGAGATCGCGCACGCCGAGGCGATCTACGCATCGCTGCCGCGTGGGCGGCTGGGGACGTTCGTCAGCTTCGGGAATCATGATTACGGCCCGACGTGGTCGTCGCCGGCCGTGGCGTCGCGGCTGCGGGGGATGCTCGAGAATCTCGGGGTGACCGTGCTCGTGAATGCCGTGGCCACCGCCGGTGATGTCCAGATCATCGGCATGGGCGACTTGTGGGCGGGGCAGTTCGCGCCGGAGCGCGCTCTGGCCCGCGCGGACCCGGCCGCGGCGCGGTTGGTGTTGAGCCACAATCCGGACAGCGTCGACCTGCCTGGGTGGGGACGCTACGACGGGTGGGTGCTGGCCGGCCATACGCACGGGGGGCAGTGCAAGCCGCCCTTCCTGCCGCCGCCCGTGCTGCCGGTGCAGAACAAGCGGTACACCAGCGGGGCGTTCACGCTGTCCGGCGGGCGGCAGATGTACATCAGTCGCGGCGTGGGCACGTACCTGCCGGTGCGCTTCAACGTGCGTCCGGAAGTGACGGTGTTCCGGCTGTCGGAGGCCGCGCCGGATGGCGCACGCGCCCGACCGGCGGCGCTCTGACGGCGCTCTGACGGCACTCTGACGGCATTTCGCTGCTGACACGTCTCGACGTGCTACCCGCCATGTCATGACGGCGGCGATCCGGGTGACCGGTCCGTGGACGCTGGTACGGACTCACGCGTCGGGCTATCGTCCGGCATGACGCGCAACGCCCGGACCGATCGCATGTGGCAGGGATCGGCGTGGATGTTCGCGGCCGAACTGCTGATCCTGCCGACCGGTCTGGTGACGGCGGGCGTGCTGACCCGACAGCTGGGGCCCGAGACGTACGGCCTCCTCAGCCTCGGCGTCACGGTGGTGGGATGGTTCCAGTGGATGGCGGGCTCGATGCTGGCGCGCGCGTCGAATCGGGCGGTCGCCGCCGCCGGCGACTGGCGTCCGGTCGCCGCGGAAGTCATGCACAGTCAGCGGTTGTTCGGGAGCGTGATTGGCCTGTTGCTGTTGGCGGTGTCGCCGTGGCTGGCCGCCGCGCTGCGCCAGCCGTCGCTCACGCCAACGCTGCGACTGCTGGCCGTCGATCTGGTGCTGATCGTGGTCGCGCAAGGCTACCGCGGCGTCCTGGTGGCCACCGGGGCGCACGGCTGGCTCTCGCTGATGTCGGCCGTCCGGTGGATCACGCGGATGCTGGCGGTGGTCGCGTTCGTACGACTCGGCTGGTCGATCGACGGCGCGGTCGGTGGCATCGCCCTCTCCAGTCTCGCCACGCTGCTGCTCGCCCGATGGCGCGTGGGCGCGCTCCCGCGGGCGCCACGGGCAGAGCGCCAGCGCGTGCGCGCCGGCCTGTTCGCGCTGGCCGCGCCGATCGCCGTGGCCACCATGGGCGCGCGTCTATTCGATCGCCTCGATTTGCTGTTGTTGGCCACCTTGGGGGGGACGGCGGCGAGTCTCGGGCACTACGGTGCCGCGCAGAATCTGACGGTCACGCTCTCCCTGCTGACGGGCACCGTCACGCCGGTCGTGCTGGCCGCCGTCACGCGCCTGCAACGCCATGGCGATGTGGACGAAGCCCTCGCGCTGCAGCGTGATGTCGTCCGGCTGCCAATCCTCGTGCTCCCGTTCGCGGCGCTCGCAGCGGGGGCGGCACCGGATCTCATGCGCATGATCTACGGGCCATCGTTCCTCGACGCCGCCGTACCGTTCGCGCTGCTCATGATCGGCGCCACGGCCATGCTGGCGGTCTCACTGTCGACGGTGCTGTTGATGGCCGCTGAGCGTGCGTGGTTGGCGGTGGCGATCACCGGGCCGATGCTCGCGGCGCTGATCGCGGCCACGTTGCTGCTGCTGCCGCGCTACGGCACGATCGCCCCCGCGATGGCCTCGATGCTCGTGTCGGTGGCAGCGGCATGTGCCGCGCTGGTTACGGTTCAGCGCATCGTGACGGTGCACGCGCCGTTGCGCACCGTGGTTGTGGGCGCTGTGCTCGCCCTCGGGGCGTTCAGCGCGGCGACCGCATGGCACACGCCGACCGCGCCGAGTGCGGTGGCCAAGCTGCTGACGATCAGCGCGGCACTGGTCTCGGCGCTGATACTCCTGCGCGAACTGCCCACGCACGTGTTCTCCTTCGTGACGGCTCCGCTGCGCGGCCGCGCCACGGTGCTCCCGCCGACATGATCGTGCTACCGCGCCACCCGTCGGAAGACGCGGGCGCCGGTGGACTCGAAGCGCGGATCATAGCTGCCCACGATGGAGTCGCCCTGCACGCGGGCGGAGTACACCGCGACCGTATCGGCACTCGAGATGCTGCTCAGCGTGACCAGGCGCAGCGTTTCGCCGCGCAGCGTGCCAATGAGATACCGTTCGGTGGCGGTGGTCACCCGTCCGCTCACCGAACTGACGGTGGGGCCCGCCACGTCGATCCAGAGGTCGAGCTCCGACGTGGCACCCGCGCCGTTGGTGCCGCGCCATCGCGCGTCGATCGGGAAGCGGACGCGATCCGTGACCGTGATGCTGCGGCGCAGCAGATTGACGACACTCCCGAAGAGGCCGACACCACCCTGCACGCTGCTGATGAGTCCCGTCCCCCCGAAGGGGTCGTTTCCCGACCGGTTGTAGTCGTAGAAATTTGCGTCAACGGCGACGATACTGGCCGTCTGCACGAAGCCCGGGAACCACACCGACGGCAGCCCTGGTGCGAAGTAGTTCCGCAAGCCGCCCGACAGCGTGAACTGGGTGGAGTCGGCAAAGAGCGCCCACGGGCCGTACGGTGTTTCCACGCGCACCACGTACGTGCGGGCATCGCGCACCGCGCTCCATTGCAACCGCAGGGTATCCCGGCTGCGGTCGAGCGTGACGGGCGTTGCGACCGTGCCCGCGCCGGGGCTCCATCCCGCCGGCGCGCCGGGCACGCGGGTCTCGCCGGTCACGAGCCGTCCGTCGCTGGTGCGCAGCCGCAGGCGGTAGCGCTGCCCCGGCTGCACGGCGAGCGCCGCTCGCGGCACCACGTAGCGCCCGGTGCCACGGGCGCGCACCCGGGTCTCGACGGCCTGTACCCCGACGTCATCGCCGTTCGCGAGGAGGCGGACATCAGCGCCCGAGATCGGCTCGCCACCGGCGGTCCGAATGGGATCGAGCGGGTCGAAGGCGAGGCGGTCGTTGATGTCCACGCGTCCGGTAAGGGACGCCTCCACCAGGATGACCTGTTCGGCGGCATCCGGGGTGAGCACGGCAAACACCACGATCGCCGCCGTCGGCGAGCGTACCTCGACGGGCGCCGATTCGCAGGCGGTCAGTGCCGCGACCGCCGCGAGCGTGGCGAGCATGGTGCGGCTTACCATGAGATCGTGATCCCCGCGGTCGGAATGAAGGGAAACTGGGAGATCGCCGTACGTGTGGGTGGATTGTCGCTGTAATTGAACACGTAGGTGAACACGTTGCGCGCGTTGTAGGCGTTGATGATGGACACGTATGGTGCCCAGGTGCGCGTGCCGGGGCGCGTGCGCGTGGCGCTGAAATCGAGGCGCTGAAAGAGCGGGAAACGGGCCGCGTTGCGCGCCCCGCCGATCGGTTCGCGCGCGACTTCGAGATTGTTGGAATTGAAACTGTTCGTGAGCGGGTCGTAGCGCCGCCGCACCAGCTGGCCGACCACATCGGTGTACGGTGTGCCCGTGCCCAGGCCGAGTCGTGCGCCGTAGCTCCACTTCCCCCCGCGGCGATACGACGTGACGAGATTGAGGTTGTGGCGACGGTCCTGCACGGGCGCAAAGCGTCCGGTGGGGCCGTTGCGCCAATTCACGGCGAACGAATACGCGACCCACCCCGACAGGCGTTCGCTTTCGAGCTGGCGCAGCAGCAGGTCCGCGCCGTACGACTGTCCGGTGGTCACGATGAACTCGTCGCCGATCACGTCCGGATCGTTGAACAGATTGGACGACGGAAGGCGGAGATAGCGCTTGCCCCATCCCTCGAGGCGCACGAAGCGCGCGCGACCGAACCACTGCTCGGCGCCCACGCTCGTCTGCCAAGCCCGCGACACGGGGGTGTTGCGATCGGCGGTCAGCCAGAAGTCGAAGATGCGCACCGGCGCCTGCTCGTTGCGCAGCGCCGGGGTCCATTGCGTGGTGCCGGCGGCGGCAACGGTGATCGCGAGGTCGGGGTTGGCAAACCACTTGAGCGACAGTCGCGGTGACAGCCCGGCCCAGCCCGTGCCGGTGACGGTTTCGCCGCGCAGGCCGGCGCGTGCCACGACGCGGCTGCTGCGCACGGTGTGATCCACATACACACCAGCCGCCGACGGGGACTGCCCGACGGCGAGAATGGGATCGATGGCCGCAGCGGCCTTGACGTCGTAGCGCGTGCGCAGCGCCGACCACTCATAGCCCACGAGCGTCTCGTGGGCGCCGCGCCACCGTGCCAGCTCACCCCACGCGCGCCGGTCCCCGAGCGTGTTCACGAAGCGCAGCGAGCCCGAACCCAGATCGAGCGTGGTGCCGAAGCCGGTGAGCGACAGGCGTTGCATGACGCGTGTGGAGTCGGCACCCCATCGTGCCCCGAGCGGCTGCGTGTACGCCACGCCCAGCAGCGTGTTGCCCCAGTCGAAGAGCAGCGCCCCGCCGCCGGCCTGGGTGGAATCGCCGAAGGACGCCAGCGAGGCGTCGAGCACGTCACGGCCGCCATAGGCGGTGACCGACAGGGCGCCGCCGTTGCGCAGCCGATGCCGCACGTGCGCCTGCATATCGGTGAAGTAGTACGGCAGCTGCTGATCGCTGAGCAGCGAGACGAAGCGGTCAGCGTATGTGCGTCGGGCGGCGACGTTCCAGCTGGTGGCGCCGCGCACGGTGCCGCCGAGGGAGAGGGTGCTGGCCAGCAGCGACACGCTGGCCGCGCCGTGCACGCCGCTGCGCTCTTCGGTTTTGGGGATCACGCTGAGCACACTCGACAGGCGGCTCCCGTAGCGGGCGGGAAATCCACCGGGGAGCAATTCAAACTCGCCGACGGTTTCGTCGATGAAGGTGCCGAACAAGCCGCCCAGATGAAACGGGTTGTAGATCGGGAATCCGTCGAGCAACACGAGATTCTGATCGCTTTCGCCACCGCGCACGTTATAGCCGGCGGTGAAGTCGTTGGTGGCGACGACGCCCGGGAGCAGCTGTACGACGCGCAGCACGTCGGGTTCGCCGATCACGGGGACGCGCTTGATCGTTTCGCCGCGCACGCTCACCACGCCGGGGCTGGCCGACAGGCGGAACTGATCGCGTTCGGTGGCGGCCGCCGCAACGCGCACGGTTTGGAGTTGCGCCGTGGCCGGGCGCAGCGCGACGGCGACGGTGGTGGTGTCCCCCGCCCGCACGATCACCGCGATGGTGTCGCTGCGGTAGCCGAGCCGCCCCACGATCACGCGCGCCGGTCCGGCGGGGAGGGAGGGGAGGACGAACCGGCCGTCCTCACCGGCGAGGGTGCCGATGCGCGTACCCATGACTACGACCGTCGCCGAGGGTACCGGCGCGGTGGTCGCGGCGTCCGTCACGCGTCCCTGCAGGGCACCGGTGGAGTCGGCGCGGGGCGGGGGTACCTGGCCGGTCAGGAGCAGCAGGGCAGCAAGCAGCACGTCAGCATTGGCGAAAGTGGCAGACGGCCGCCGCGGTGGCCGCCGTGATGCGGAAGATAGAGCAGTCCGCGAGCGGATGCGCAGGCCATCTACGAAGGGCTCGTGCGCCGTGGGCACGACGTCACGGTGGTGCACTCGGCGGATGCCTTCTCACTGCGCAGTGCGGCACCCGCGATACCGATCGAGGATCCGCCGGGCTTGCATCGTGTCTCGATACGTAGCGGCTTCGGAGCGCTCACGCCCGTGATCGTGCAGCAAACGCGACGCCCCGGATTGCTGCGCCCCGCACTGCAACGCGTGCTCGATGCGCCGTGTGACGTGGTGCACTTCCACAACGTTTCGCTGATTGGCGGGCCGGGCGTGTTCCCGATGAGCCGCGCGCCCGTGATCCTGCACACGCCGCACGACCACTGGCTGTTCTGCGCCACGCACGTGCTCTGAGAAGAATGGTGAACGGCCCCGTGACACGCCGACCTGTCCATTCGGTGGACTGGCCGAGCATATTTACGGCGGAACGACATGGGGCAGCGGGTGTGAGCCGACCCACTCGTGTACTGCCATCGTTCTCGACCCTGCGCCCTCTCGCACCGACGGCGCAGGCACGGCCGGCGTCGCCGTTGGGTGCCTCGGCGCCGCTGTTCGTGTATGCGGGTCGGTTGATGAAGTCGAAGGGGTTGTCCAGCTTCGTGGCGTTGGTGCTGTCCTTCTGGCGTGTGGGGGCCCGGACGTGTCATCTGGCGTGCGCGCGCCGTAGGGCTGGGGCACGGCAAACGAAAGCGTTCCGGTTCTACGCCGGATTGCTCGCGTACCCGCTCCGGCGCAGACGTATCCGCCGTCCGGTCTTACCGGTCGCCCTGCTGGCCTGGTCCCAGCTCGTCAATGCGTTCGGCTACCTGCTCGAGAAATTCCGTTGGCGCCGCTGACGACCGGGCGCTCTCTTTATGTGTAGCTGCTCGTGTTCCCCCTTACCCGCCCGATTATGCGCCTCGCTCTCTGGGTTACCAGCCTCGCCTGTCCGGTGGCGCTGTCCGCCGCCACCGTCTCCGATTCCCTCCCGCGGAAATCCGCGGCGCCCCACTCCACCGCCGACGCCGCGACGGCACGCATGGTGTTCGGTGCGTCGGTCGCGATCAGCGGGAACATCGCCTTTGTCGGCGAGCCGCGCGGTCAGGAGGCCGGCACGGTGCACATTTACACGCGGTCGGCGTCAGTCTGGCGCTTGTCGGGAAAGCTGAATGCGCCGACAACGGCACCGAACGATGGTTTCGGCGCGGTGCTCGCCACGGACGGCACCTCGTTGCTGGTCTATCAGAGCGGCACAGTCACCGACAGCACGCGCGGCGCGGTGCACGTGTACCGCCGGACCGCCGCTGGCGCGTGGACGCACAGCGGCCTGCTGCAGGCACCGACGCGCACGGCGCGCGCCGCTTTCGGCAGCGCGATCGTATTCGAGGGTGATCGCGTCTACATCGGCGCGCCGGGTGAAGGCGCCGGCGCCGTGCACGTGTTCCGCAAATCGGCAAGCGGCGCGTACGAAGCCGCCGGGCGCATGACGGGTGCAGGCACCGAGGTGAACGATGCCTACGGTACCTCGATCACGATCGACGGTGATCGCATGGCCGTCGGTGCGCCGGCGCGCGCGACGCGCCGAGGTGGCGTGTTCGTTTATCGCCGCCAGGGCGATGGCAGCTGGAAGCAGGAAGCGCTCGTGGTGTCGGCCCGCGGGGCCGAGAACGCGCGCTTCGGCCAGTCGGTGCAACTGAGCGGCACGCGGCTCGCGGTGGGCGCGCCAGGCGCGTTGCCGATCGCAGGAATGGGTGGCAATGCGGCCGCCGGCCTCGTGACGATCTTCGATTACAGCGAGGTCGCCGAGATCTGGCGTGAACGGCAGTCCTTCACGCAGTTCACCTTCGGCCCGGCTCGCCTCGGCACGGCGCTCGTCCGCGCCGGCAATGAACTCTGGCTCTCGGCGCCCAATGCAGAGCGCAACACCGGCGCGATCCAGCGCCTGCGTCAGAATGCCGACGGGGCGTGGTCGATGAATCAGCTCACCACGCCGGACATCGAGCCGGGTGCGGCCTTCGGCGCTGCCGTCGCGGTGTCGGGCAATTTCGCGGTGGTCGGCATGCCCAACGACGCGGGTGCCGCCGGCAGCGTGATGTTTCTGGAGCGATCGGCCGCGGGTGCGTGGAGCTCCAAGGGCGTGTTGTTCCCCGAGGCACCGACCAAGACCTACAGCGCGGTGAAGGGCAAGGAGGTGCAGTGCGGCACCGATGGCAAAGCCGGCGCCTTCGAATGCGGCAGCACCGGATTGATGTCGTTCCTGCCCATCTCGGCGATCGGCGGCAAACGCGGCACCAGGATGAACGACAACTGGGGCTGGACCGACCCGGTCACCAAGCGCGAGATCGCGATTCTGGGCCGCACCGATGGCACGTCGTTCGTCGACGTGACCGACCCCGTCAACCCGCGGTACCTCGGCGACTTGCCGAAGACCAAGGGTTCGCCGTCGTCGTCGTGGCGCGACATGAAGGTGTACAAGGATCATGTCTTCATCGTGTCCGACAACGCGGCCGAGCATGGCATGCAGGTGTTCGACATGACGCGGCTGCGCACGGTGAAGACACCGGAAGTATTCAAGCCCGACGTCACGTACGATCGCATCAACAGCGCGCACAACATCGTCGCCAACGAAGAGACCGGCTTCATGTATACGGTCGGCAATTCGGGCGGCGGTGAAACGTGCGGCGGTGGCTACCACATGATCGACGTGCGCACGCCCAAGAAGCCCAAGTTCGCCGGCTGCTTCGGTGATCCGAAGACGGGCTCCGCCGGCACCGGCTACTCGCACGATGCCCAGTGCGTGACGTACCACGGTCCCGACAAGAAGTACGCGGGCAAGGAGATCTGTGTCGGGTCCAACGAGAACGCGATCAGCATCGCGGATCTCACCGACAAGAAGAACCCGGTGGCCATTTCCCGCGCCAGCTACCCCAACGTGGCCTACGCGCATCAGGCGTGGTTCACCGACGATCATCGCTTCCTGTACCTGAACGACGAAGGCGACGAGTCGACGGGCAAGGGCGAAGCGGCGAAGGGCACGCGCACCCTGGTGTGGGATCTCGCTGACCTGTCCGATCCGATTCTGGTGAAGGAGCACGTCGGCACGTCGAAGGCGATCGACCACAACCTGTACGTGAAGGGCGATCGCATGTACCAGGCGAACTACACGTCGGGGCTGCGTATTCTCGACGTGAGCGATCCGCGCAATCCGAAGGAAGTCGGCTTCATGGATACGCACCCCGGCGACGACGGCACGCCGAGCTTCGCCGGCGCGTGGAGCGTGTATCCGTACTTCAAGAGCGGCGCGATCGTGGTGACGAGCATCGGTGAAGGCGTGTTCTTCGTGCGCGACATGTCGCGCAAAGTGGTGCCCTGATGCCTGCAGTACGTAGCGTGCTCGCGTTGGCGGTGGCGTGGAGCGTCACCGCCTGCGCGGGCGTTGCGCCGCGCTCGGGCTCCGATGCGGGCGCCAATGCGGGTACTGGCGCGGGCGATAAGCTGTACATCGTGAATCAGGCGGGCGCGTCGATCACCGTGGTCGATCAGGCGCGTCTGGCCATCGACACGGTGCTCGATTTGCGCGCGCTCGGGTTTACGGCGAATGCCAAGCCGCATCATGTCGCCGTGGAAGACAACGGCGCGTATTGGTACGTGTCGTTGATCGGCGATGGCCGCGTGCTCAAGTTCGATCGGGCTAATCGCTTGTTGGCGCAGGTGAAGATGGAAACGCCGGGGCTGCTGTCGCTCGACCCGGTGCACGACTCGCTGTATGTGGGGCGCTCGATGACGGCGGTGAATCCGCCCAAGTCGCTGGGCGTGATTCAGCGCTCTGCCTTCACGCTGGTGGATGAGCAGGAGATCGTGATGCCGCGGCCGCATGCACTGGCCGCGAGCATGGACGGGCGCTTCGTGCACACGGCGTCGCTGGCGGAGAACCGGATTGCGTCGGTGGAAACCGCGACCGGTCGCGTCACGCTGTCCGTGATTTCCGGCGTCCCGCGCTCGTTGGTGACGTTCGCACTCAGCCCCGACGGGAACACGATGGTGTCGGCCGGTGAGCTGTCGAATTCGCTGCTGGTGTTCGACCTGCGGCCGCCGCCGCCGTTGCAGCCGGTGCGTGAGATCGCGCTCGAGGGCAAACCGTGGGAGCCACGCTTCACCCCCGACGGCAAGCATGTGCTCGTCACGCTGCTCACCAAGAATGCGATCGCCGACGTGGACCTGGCGTCGGGCGCGGTGGTGCGCACGCTGACGGGGCGCGTGGCGCAGCCGTACAGCATGCTGCTGCGGCGCGACGGGAAGTACGCGTTCGTGGTCAGTCAGAACACCGGTGCGGCGGCACCCGGACAGAGTGGACATGAGATGCATGGCATGGGAGCGCACGAGAACATGACTGACGGCTGGCTCACGATTTTCGATCTGCGCACGGGATCGGTGCTCCGCACGCTGATGCTCGGGGCCGGGCCGACCGGGATGGGCGCGGCGGGCGCACGATGAGTGTACGATGTGTGGCGCGTGCCGCGATCGGCGCCTTGTTGCTCGCGGTGTGCACGACGGATGTGGTGCAGGCACAAGCCACGTTTGTGCGGCGGGTGGCGCCATTCTCGGTGACGGATCGCGACGGTGCACCGTTGCCGGAAGCGTTTCTCGGCGGGTTCGACGTGCCGCGCCCGCAGATGGTGGACATCGACGGCGATGGCGACCTTGATCTGTTCGTGCAGGAGCGGTCGTCGGCGCTGATGCACTTCGAAAACGTGAACGGCCGCTTTGTGTGGCGCTCCGATCGTTTTCTCGATCTGCATGTCGGTGAGTGGTATCGCTTCGTCGATCTCGACGCCGACGGACGGGTCGATCTGTTGAGCGAGTCGCCGACGAGCTACATCCGTGCGTGGCGCAATGTTGGCACGAAGAGCGCCCCGACGTTTCGCGTGGCCGTGGACTCGCTGCGCGATGGCGACAACGCACCGATTCCCGCCGACCGGCAGAACATTCTCAACATCGTGGATGTCGACTGCAACGGTCGTCTCGATCTGTTCATCGGTCGGGTGGCCGGCACGGTCGATCGCTTCGAGGCGGTGCCCGGCACGGAGCAGGACGGTGTCCCCCGCTTCGCGCTGCACACCGAGCGGTTCGAAGGCATCGAGGTCCTCGGGCCGGTGCCCGGGCAGCCGGTGCAGGGGCGTGGCTCCCGGCATGGGGCGAACACGCTCGCCTTTGGCGACATTGACGGTGATCGCGATCTCGATCTCTTCTGGGGTGACTACTTCGAGCAGGGGGTGCTGCTGTTCGAGAATCGCTCCAGCGGCTGCACGACGCCGGCGATGCGCGGGAATGAACCGAAGCGCTTTCCGGTCAGCGCGCCGGTGCTCACGAGTGGGTACAACGCACCCACGCTGGGCGACCTCGATGGTAACGGCTTCACCGATCTGCTCATCGGCGTGATCGGTGGGGCGTACACGCCTCGAACGACGTCCATCGACAATCTGCTGCTGGTGTCGCAGCGCGCGGCCGGAGATTTCACGCTCACCACGCGGCGTCTGATCCGGACGATTGATGTGGGCAGCGATGCGATTCCTGCGCTGGCCGATCTTGATGGGGACGGCGACTTGGATCTGCTGGTGGGGAATCGGATCGACACCGTGAGCGACACGGCGGGGACCATCGCCTGGTTCGAGAACACGGGCAGTACCCGCGCGCCGTCACTGGTGCATCGCGGCATGCTACCGATGCAGCGCGAGTTTCACTACGCGCCGACAGTGGCCGATCTCGATGGTGACGGCCTTCCCGACTTGCTGCTCGGTACGTGGCGCGACAAAGTGCAGTTCTGGCGCAATACGGGTTCGCGTGCAGCCCCCGTGTACACCCTCGCCGACAGCGCGCTGATTGTGCTCACGCGCGGCAGCAACAGTGCGCCGGCGTTCGCCGATCTCGATGGGGACGGCGACCTGGACCTCTTCGTGGGAGAGGCCTCGGGTCAACTCAACTTCTATCGCAACATCGGCTCACGCGTCGCACCGCGTTTCGAACTGGTGAGCGATGTCTTCCAGAGCATTGATGTCGGGCGTCGCAGCACGCCCACTTTTGCCGATCTCACGGGCGACGGTAAGCCGGACCTGCTGGTAGGGAGTGAAGACGGCGGCGTGCAGCTGTGGCGCAACGTGTCGGACAGCACCGGCGTGCGCTTCGAGCAGGACCCGTCGTTTACGCTGCCGAGTGGACCGTACTCCAGCGTGGCGGTGGCCGACCTCGATGGCGACGGCGATCTCGATATCGTGGTGGGCACCACGTCGGGTGGGTTGTTGTACTTCGAGCAGGTGCGGCGTTAGCGGTTTGTATCGCTACCGGTAGTTGTGCCCCTTCACATGTCGCTCGCCGCCACCCAGCTCCAGCGCCTTGAACTGTTTGGCGCGCACATTCACCACGTGCTGCTCTACCTGCAGCGTGCCGCGAATGAGCAGCATGGGTGATGTGGAGAGCAACTGTGCATGTTCCTCGAAGCGATCGGGGGTGATCACGATGTTGATCATCCCCGTTTCGTCTTCGAGGGTGAGAAACACGAATCCCTTGGCGGTGCCCGGGCGCTGACGACAGATCACCAGTCCAGCCACGGCCACGCGCTGACCATCCTTGCCCAGCTCGTGCGCTTCACGGGCCGACAGCACGCCATTGGGTGCCAGAATGGGGCGCACGTGCTTCATGGGATGCCCGGCCAACGACAGCCCTGTCATGCGATAGTCGGCTTCGGTGAGTTCGACGGGCGTGTAGGCCGGCAGTTGCGTGGGCACCGGCTGCGCCTGAAAGGGCGCCAGCGGCAACTCGGGACCACGGGTGGCGGCCATCACTTCCCAGAGCGCCACGCGCCGTCGGCGTTCGGCCGGTTCGTGCGCGAACATGCTGTCGAACGCACCGGCTTCGGCCAGTCGACGCCATGACGTTTTGTCGAGCGACACGCGACGCACGGCGTCGTCGACACTGGTGAACGGGCCCTGCGCCAGCGCCGCTTCGAGCGCGCGACGGGCCTTGGCGCCCAGTCCGCGCACGAGTCGCACGCCCAGGCGCACGGCCACTACATCGCGCATGGGTTGCGCGCCGATGTGACGACCCCAGCGCACCACGCCATCGTTGGGCACGAGCACGCGTCCGTCGGCCATCTCGAGGGCGTGATCCCACGTGCTGCGGGTGAGATCGACCGGACGCACTTCCACGCCATGTCGCTTGGCGTCTTCGATGAGCGTGCTCGGCGCATAGAAGCCCATCGGCTGCGCGTTGAGAATGGCGGCGGTGTATTCCGGCGCGTAGTAGTGCCGGAGCCACGCCGTGGCGTACACGATGAGCGCAAAGCTGGCCGCATGACTTTCGGGAAAGCCGTAGTCGGCGAAGGCGTTGATCTGGTTGTAAATGCGTCGGCCGGTTTCTTCGGGGATGCCGTTCCTGGCCATGCCTGCAATCAGCTCTTCGCAGATCTGCGCCATGCGTTCGCGTGACCGCTTGTGCCCCATGGCACGACGCAGTTGATCGGCCTGCGCCGGCGTGAAGCCGGCGGCCACGATGGCCACCTGCATACCCTGCTCCTGAAAGAGCGGCACGCCGAGCGTGCGCTTGAGCACCTTCTCGAGCATGGGGTGCGGATACGTGACCGGTTCCAATCCCGCGCGCCGTCGGAGATACGGATGCACCATCTCGCCCTGAATGGGGCCGGGGCGGATGAGCGCGACTTCGACTACGAGATCGTAAAAGCACCGCGGCTTGAGACGCGGCAGCGTGTTCATCTGCGCGCGACTCTCGATCTGGAAGAGTCCCACGGTATCGGCGCGGCACATCACGTCGTACACGGCCTGATCGCTCATGTCGAGCTGCCCGAGATCGATCGTGGTGCCACGCGTGTGCCGGATATACAGCAAGCAATCCTGCACCACGGTGAGCATGCCCAGTCCCAGCAGGTCGATCTTGACCAGGCCGACGGGATCGAGATCGTCCTTCTCCCACTGAATCACCGTGCGCCCCGGCATGGAGGCGGGCTCGATGGGCACGATGGAGCCGAGTGGTTCTTCGGTGAGAATGAACCCGCCCACGTGAATGGAGCGGTGACGCGGCAGTTGGTGCAGGCCGGCCACCACGTCGGCCAAGCGACGCACGCGCTCGTCGTTGGGGTCGAGACCGGCGCGGGTGAGTACGTCGCTTTGCGGCTGCGGCTTACTCTCTGCGCGGGCATCGGCCGCGATCTTGCGCTCGGCCTGCATATCGATGACCTGCGCCCACGTGCCGTCGCGATCGGTGGGGCCTTTGGGGGCGCGTTGTGCGGTGGCGGATGCCTTCGCTGATGCTTTCGTTTGCGTGGACGCGACTTTGCGCGACGCCTCACGCACCACGCGGGCCGTGGTGGTGGCTTCGGTGCCGCCGAGCATCTGTTGGCCTAAGCGATCGGCGTCGGTGGCGCTTGGTGTGGAGGGTGGTACGGTGGCCTCGCCTTCGGGTGCCGGTGTATCGACCCGCAGCGCCTCCGCCGTGCTCCGCGCGCTGAACCGGTCGCTGAGCGACGCCAGCATGTCACCCTGCTGCACCGAGAAGCCGAGCACGCGCGCCGCATCGCGCACGGCGCTGCGTCCGCGCCAGGTGATCTGCTCGCACACCATGGCGGCGTGTTCGCGGCCGTAGCGATTGTACACGTACTGCAGCACGCGCTCGCGATCGCGGTGCGCGAAGTCGATGTCGATGTCGGGCGGTTCTGTGCGTCCTTCGCTCAAGAACCGTTCGAACAACAGCTCCATGCGAATGGGATCGACCGCCGTGATGCCGAGGCAGTAGCACACGGCCGAATTGGCGGCGGAGCCACGTCCCTGACAGAGAATCCCTTCGCGTCGCGCGAAACGTACGATGTCCCACACGGTAAGAAAAAATCCGGCGAGATCGAGCTTGCCGATCATCGCCAGTTCGTGCGCGAGTTGGGTGTCGTGCTTCGGGGTGCGCGACGTGTTCCACCGCTCGTAGGCGCCCTGTTCCACTAACCGTGTGAGATACTCCTGCGCGCTAATGCCGGGCGGTAGCGGAAACGCCGGCATGGACGGCTTGAGCTGCTCCAGCCGGAAGGTGCACCGTTCGGCAATCGCCAGCGTGGCTTTTACGCCTTCTTCGGCCCCACGCCACCGCTGATACATCAGCGACGGCTTCTTGAGCGCCCACTCGGCGTTTGGACGCAACCGCGTACCCATGGTGTCGAGTGTGCGTTCGTGCCGCAGCGTGTTGAGCACGTCGTGCACGATGCGCTGTTCGGGGGTGGCGTAGTGCACATCGTTGGTGACCACCCACGGCACACCGAGCTTGGCGGCGAGCGGGCGCAGCTGCTGCACCAGCGCGCGCTCTTCGGGCAGTCGATGATCCCAGCATTCCACCGCGAGATGTTCGCCGAATACGTCGCGTAATTCACCGGCGGCGGTGTAGGCGTCGCTGGCGCGCCCTTCGGCCAGCAGTTGCGGCACCCAGCCGCGCGGGCAGCCGGTGAGGGCCGTCACGCCCTCTACGTGCCGGGTAACGAGCGCCCAGGGCACACTGGGGGTGCCGCGCTCGCTATCCATGCGGGCCCGCGTGACGAGCGAGGCGATGTTGCGGTAGCCGTCGCGCGTTTCGGCGAGGAGCACCATATGGGTGCGTCGTTCGGCGCCCGGGTTGCCGATGTCGGGCATGCGCACCGTGAGCTCGACGCCCAGGATGCCCCCGATGCCGAGCGTGGCGCAGGCGGTGCCAAAGCGGACCACGCCCCCCATTTCATCGTGGTCGGTGATGGCCAGGGCAGGGTACCCCAGCTCGGCGGCCCGCTCGGCCAGTGACTCGGGGAGCGAGGCCCCGTCGAGTAGGGAGAGGGCCGAGTGGCAATGGAGTTCGACGTACTGGTTCGGCATGAGGTACCGAATATACACCGAAGCCAGGGGCGGCGAAGGGGGGCCGGCGGGGCCGTGTGTCGGCCGACCGCCGTTATCTTTCTCTCATGCCCATTGTCCGCCGTCCTTCCTGTATTCCGCGCCCCTCGTGAAGCAGGTGCTCGAGCAGGCCGATACGATGTCCACCGAGGAGCTGGACAAGCTGCCGTACGGCATGATCCAGCTGGACGCGACCGGGCGGATTTTGAACTACAACGCCGTGGAGTCGAAGCTGGCGTCGTTGAAGAAGGAAGACGCGATCGGCAAGCAGTTCTTCACCGAGATCGCGCCGTGCACGAAGGTGCAGGAGTTCTACGGGCGCTTCAAGGAAGGGGTGATCCGCGAATCGCTCGATACGAGCTTCCGCTTTCACTTTGCGTTTAAGCAGAACCCGCGTGACGTGACCGTGCGGCTGCTGTATTCGCGCCGGACGCGCACGGTGTGGGTGCTGATTTCGGATCATGAGGGGAAGCCGCTGGAGCGCGACGACAGCGGCGTGTAGGTGGCGTGGCACCCGGTCAGTCAAACCACCCCTGCACGTACCACCGCACCCCATCCTCGCAGTACAGCATCAGCTCCCCGTCATGCTCGGCGGTACAGCGCCAGTAATCGCGGGCGTAGGCATCGGCACGCCACCAGTCACCGCTCAAGCGTTCGGGGCCGTCGGCGGTGAGGATCGACAGACGTTGGCCACGCCACCACACGGCGTCGGGCACGCCGTGTGGGCATTCCACGTCCACCGTTTCCGGTGCGTCGAGCAAACGGAGTACGGCGGCGGTGGGTGTTGGCGAGGTGGGTGTTGATGGTGCGGGAATCGGTGCGGGGATCGGGGCGGCGCCGAGGGCCATGGCGTCGGCGCTGATCCAGCGACCGGTGTCTTCGGGGCGATGACTGTCGCCGGCTTCGGGGTGCACGACGACGGTGCCGGTGTTGTCGGGATCGAGCACGGCGCGCAGGCGCGCGAACACGGCGTCGGCATTCATGGCGGCGTCGCGCCACGACGGGATCAGCAGGTCGCCTTGATCGGCGGCGAGCGGCGCGGTGGCGGGAATGCTGACGGTGACGCCGATGATCGGCGCGGGAATGCTCCACCGGTCCAGCAGGCTGCGGCATTGATCGAACAGCGGCTCGAGCCGCGCGAGCGGACGCGCGGGGCGGATTTCGCGGGTGATGGAGCGTTGGGGGATGCTGAGGAGGTTTGAAACTGCCGAAGGCTCCGTAACTGCCAACGGCTTAGGAGGCAGGGAGGAGGGTGTCAGGGAGGAGGGGGCAGGGGGGGGCTCCTTCCTCCGTCCTGCTTCCTTCGTTGTCGTGTCGTCGGACGTCTCCGGCACGTGGACATGCCCGCGCATTTCACTGCCGATGTCGTCGATGGGATACTGCCGGCCGGCGTCGAGCACGAGCGTGATCGCCACCGCCGCGGCGGCGCGTCCGTCTTCCACACACTCGCGCAGTAGGCGCTGCAACTGCGCGCGCAACACGAACAGCACGGGCTCGGTGCTTTCCACTGCCGCGGGCAACTCCACACTCGCACTGCGCGCGGCTTCCACGCGCACGAGTCCCGGCCGACGGGGATCGTGGCCGTGGGCGAGTCGCCACGCGGTGAGGCCGCCGGGGCCCCAGCGCTTTTCGATGTCGCCGGCCTCGAGCGAGGCCAGACCGCCGACGGTGCGCAGTCCCAACGCCTGCAGCGCGTCGCGCAAATCATCGTCCATGGGCACCAACCCCAATGGCGCCGGTGCGAGATACTGTGCGCACTGCCCGGCGGGAATGATCGTGATGCCGTCGGGCAGCGTGAGTGGATCGCGTTCCCGCACACCCTGTGGATCACGTTCGCGCACGGCACGGCTGCGGGCGCGCGGCGCCCAGGTGGCGGCGCGCGCGGCGACGCATGAATCGGCGATGGCGACACGGGCATCGGGGTGCCACTGCTGCGCGATGGCGAGCAGGGTGCGCGCGAGCTGGGCTTCGCCACCGATAGCCTCGAAGCCGTTGGCACCCACCCACCACATCCCGGGCGCACCGGCTACGGGCGTGACCTGGGGACTGGCGGCGAGCAGCGCGGTGCTGGCCGCCAACACGGCGTCGCGGATGGCGTGATCGTCCCACGGGCGCACGTCGAGATCGGCACAGCAGGCGCGGGCTTCGGGGAGGAGCATCCCGGCGCGGACGCCGGCCCGGCCGGCGGCGAGGGAGACGGCGCGGAGTTTGGTGTCGATGAGGAGGGCGCGGGGGGCGTTGTCCCAGTGGGCTGTGGGCTGGGGGCTATGGGCGCTCGGCCGTGAGCCGTGGGCCGTGGGCGGTGGGCTCGTGGCGTTTGGGGCGGCGACCGTACCCGGGGTCGGCGGCGCGGCGGCGGCCGCGCGCGCGCGTCCAGTCGCGGGTACGCTGGTCGGTTTCGCGGTCACTGCGCTCCCGCGGCGGGAACGGGCGGTCGCTGGTGATGGCGAGGCCACGGTCGGTAAACCCAGCGGCAAGGCGAGCTGGGTGTCCGGGAAGGTCAACTCCGTACAGGTCGCTGGCGGACACGCCGAGTCCGCCCCAGGTGACGGGGTGCTCGGTGTGTTGACCGGGCTGTTCGGCGTCGCTGCTGTTGCCGCGGGCGGTCCAGGGACGACGCGCGCTTCGCGCCACCCCGCGCCGATCGGGAATCTCGGAATCCGTACACACGCGACGCGCCATGACGACTGCACTGCTCACCTCGATGGACTGACTGCGACCCTGACTGTGCCCGCCTTTCTCCACGGTTATCACACACCGTCGCGACGCATCGGCGACCGGTTCTGCTGGGGATGGGGTGGGTCGTCGTCGGCTGGGTAACAGGCGCATCGAGGGCGGCATACTCGGCGCGCACGGCGGCATCGCGGCCACGCGCAGACGCACGGTGCCGGCCAACCGGCTGGGACGCGCGGTACGGCCACTCTCGTGGTGCTCGAGCACCACGCACGCCGCATCGCGCTCCCGCGCCAGCTGCGCCAGGCGCACGCCATGCACCCGTGACAACGGGGGGGCGCCGTCGATGACGACCAGCGCGAACACCCCGCTGCGCAGCAACAGATCGGCGGTCCACGCACTGCGTGTGGTATCGGGCGGCCGGATCACCACGAAGCGCGACCCGAGCGCGGCCCATGGCGCCGGGGCGAGCGTGCGCGTGGCGTCGATCCATGCCACCCACGCGCCGGTGTGCAGCACCTGCGCCACCAACCGCCGCAGCAACGCTGTTTTGCCGACGGCCAGGGGACCGCTGATCTCGGTGACCCGCCCCCGCGGAATGCCGCCCCCCAGCGCCCGGTCCAATCGCGCCAGCCCCGTGCTCCACGGGCCGCTGGCCTGCCGTCCACTGGCCACCACCGCTTGCAGTTGATCGCGGAGTGGCGTGAGGTCCGGCCGCGCCAACGCGGGAGCGGGATCGAGGAGGGCGGTGGCAGGCAAGGCGGTCATACCGAATAAATACCGAAAATCAAAGGCGGCGGGAAGATCAGATTCTGGAAAATCCGACTGAGGGGGCCCGCGGGAACCGTTCCGGAACCGGCGCCTATTGTCTCCGTACGAGGCACACTCTACTCTAGGAGACACATGCCTGCTCTGTCCGATATCGAAATCCAGCGAGGCCTCGGCGCCCTGCCGGGCTGGTCCCGTAAGGGCCACGCGCTCGTGAAGGGGTACCACTTCGCCACGTTTCCGGCGGGTGTGGCCTTCATCGCGCAGGTGGCCGATATCGCCGAAACGATGCAGCATCACCCTGACATCGATATCCGCTACACCAAGGTGCACTTCTCGCTCAGCACGCACGACGCGGGCGGGATCACCCAAAAGGATTTCGAACTCGCCCGCGCGATCGAGGAGTTGGCGGCGGCGTAGGGAGTGTGGCGAATGACGGGCGTTTGGTTCTTCCACACGCGAACCGGTCGGCGCCAATACGAGATTGCGGGGTTGGGTTTGCCCGACTGTCTCACCGGTGATACACTCAGGTTATGGACAACGTCACCGTGCGGGAACTGCGCAACAACGGCGGTCGGGTGCTGCAGCGCGTGGCCGACGGAGAAACACTCACCGTGACGATGGACGGGCGTCCGATCGCCGAATTGCGTCCGCTCACCGGTCGGGGCCTCACCGCAGCGGCGCTGCTGACACGGTGGCGCCGACTTCCGTCGGTCGACATAGAGCAGCTGCGCCATGATCTCGACGACGTGATGGACGGATCCCTGTGATCGACCGGGTCCGCCATGAGCGCGGCATTCTCGACACCAGCACGGTGATCCTGCTCAGTCGGCTCGACGATCCCGCGGTGCTACCGGATGAACCGCTGATCACGGCCATCACGTTGGCTGAATTCAGCGTCGGGCCGCTCGTCGCCAAATCCGATCACGAACGGTCGGCGCGACAGGCGCACCTGCAGCAGGCGGAAGCAGATTTCGATGCGCTGCCGTTCGATGCCGCCGCCGCGCGGGCCTTCGGACGCGTGGCGGTGTCATTACGGCAAGCCGGGCGCAAAACGCAGGCCCGCTCGTACGACGCCATGATTGCCGCCACGGCGCTCGCGAATGCGTTACCGATCTACACGTGCAATCCTGATGACTTCAGCGGCATCGACGGGCTCGACGTCGTGGCCGTACCGATGCCGACGCGCTAAGCGCGCCTCCCGCTCGTTGACGCGGCGGCTCAGGAGGCGAGCGTGGCGACGATGCCCGGCAGTTCTGTCATACTGTTCATCCAATAATCGGGTGCCGCGACCGCCAGTTCCTCTCGGCTGAACGGCCCCCACTGCGCAGCCGCCGTGCGCACACCGGCCGCCCGCCCGGCATGCATATCGTGCGGGGAATCCCCCACGAACAGCGCGCTGCGTGCCGGCAGCCCCAGCCGGTCGAGCGCCAGCAGCACGGGGTCGGGGAGCGGCTTGTGACGCGCGGTCTCCTCGAAGGTGACGATCGCGTCGAACGACGACGCCAGCCCGACTTGCTCGAGCGAGCGCCCCGTCATGCCGCGCCCTTTGCTGGTGACAAGTGCCGTGGCATGCCCGGCGGCACGTGCCCAGGCGATGGTCTCAGGCACCCCGGGATACACGGTGGTGAGCCGCGCCAGGTGGATGGTCTGATACTCGCGATAGCGCGTGGCCAACGCCTCGACCGCCTCCGCCCCGTCACACCACTCGGCCAACTGGGTCCGCAACGGCGTCCCGATCCCCGCCACCCACTGCTCCGTCGTGGGGGCGCGCTCCTGCCCCGCAAAGGCGAAGTGCATGGACTCGAGGAGCAACTGGATCGAGTCGATCAGGGTCCCGTCGAGATCGAAGAGCAAGGCGTGTCGTGGCATGCCGAAGTGTAATCGGCGTGGAACTCCGGGCCGACCAGCAACAGCGCATGCACGACGAGCGGCGCGGCGCGCACACCGGAACGCGTACTGGCACTGGCACCGCCACACACTTTGGTCTCCGCATCGGCATCCGCCCTCGTCGCGCCCGCCGCCAACACCGGCTCGCGCCGCCACGCCCCGAGCCACGTGTGGTCCCGCCCGGACCACTCAGCGCTCCAGCGCGCGAGCGCATCGTCGGCGCCGGTCCCCTGCGCGCGCGCGACGACCTGCATGGCCTCACGAATGGCAGGCTGCCACGCCCGGCGCTCGAGCGCCGTCGCACGCCCAACGAGCTGCTCGATCTGCCGGGTCACGCGCTGCCGCACGGGAGACAGCGCGCCGGCCGGTGGACCGGCGGCCTCGCGAACATGGCTGCGACGCTCCCACCGATGGATATCGCGCCGCGCACGGTGCACGGCCGCCGTGATCGCAGCCGTGACGACGGCCGCGTGCGCGGTGGACGTTTCCACCGCCGCGAGCGTGCGGTCCCCCACGGGCTCCGCGCGCTGCGCGATCCGGACGGCGCGGACGAGCAGGCGAACGCCGGTGCCCACGCGCCGTCGTGCTCCCGCCCGTTGCCCGGCGATGGCGCAGAGTAGTTGGTGCACACCGTGGTGTTCGATGTGCGCTATCCATGCGTGGTCCGGTGCCACGGCGGTCGCCACGGCGGTAGTCACCGCGGTAGTCACGGCGGTGACTACTCGCGTGGCCGGGTGGGTGGTCTCGGGCGTGGTGATCGGTGGCTGTTGCTCCGCGTGATCACGCCATGTGGAGAGCAGGCGGCGCAGGCGTGTGGCCTGCGCCGCGGCGCTCGCCGTGCGCACCGACGGCGCTGTGCGCGCGTGTGTTGGTGTGACGCCGGTGAAGCGTTTCGCGAGCCGCGCCTTTTGGGTGAGCCGGCGGTGCAGCTGCAGCGCGCGCTCCCCGTGTGGCGGTGGTGCGAAGCGGTACACGTGCACGACGGCATGTGGTGAGCCGATGCGGGCGCAGCGTCCGACGCGCTGCGTGCGCAGGGCGTCGGTCCACGGCAGGTCGAGGTGGACGACGACACCGGCGTCCTGCAGGTTCACGCCTTCGGCGAGCAGATCGGTGGAGAGCAGCAGGCGAATGGACTGCTGCGTGGGCGGCGGCGGGCGTTCCTGTGCGTGTGGGGCGAAGCGAGCCAGGGCGTCGCTGCGGCTGATACGGCCGCTGGCGATGCGGGCGTGTCGGCTGGAGAGCACGCCGACGCCGGCGATGTCGGCGAGGGCGCGATGCAGCGCGTGCACGGTGCGGGTGAACTGTGAGAATGCGATGATCGGGGTATCGGGGTGTGTCCGCATGATGTCCCGGAGCGCGTCGGCGCGGGCGACATCGCCACAGGCGGTGGCGTCGTGATGCTGGGCGAGCCGCTCGAGGGCATCGAGGTGGGCCGCCAGCCGATCGAGGAGTGGTGCGGCTTCGACGGGGTGTTGCGCCATCAGTTCGGGGAACGCGAGCTGGACGTCGTGCTCGCCGACGAGCCAGCTGCGCAGTTCCGCCTGTGTGGGATGCCGTCCGGCGCGCAGCGCCTGTTGCAGGGCGTGCCCCCGCAGGCGTCGCTGCCGGACGGCGTGCGCGAGGGCGGCGTCGCTGGAGCACCAGGCGCGCAGCAGCCCCAGTCTGATCAGTGCACCGGCGACGGCGCCATCGTGGGCGGGGAGGGGCGCGGGGATGGCGAGAATGTGGGCGAGCGTGTCGCGGTCGTGCGGGATCGGGTGCGCGCCGTGTCGTTGAACGGCGGGGGTGGATGACGGTCCCGGGAGTGCGTGGGCGGTGGTGCGCCGGATGACGACTTGTGCGAGCAGGGTGTCGGAGAGGAGGTCGGCCCGCGCGCCGAGGAAGAGGCCGAGGAGATGGCGCAGCTCGTCGGCCCGATTGTGGAGTGGCGTGGCTGACAGGAGCAGGGTGTCGCAGCCGCTCACGAACCGTGCGACGGCGGCGTAGCGTGCGGTGCGCCGGGTGCGCAGGTAGTGGGCCTCGTCGATGATCACGAGGACGGAGCGTGGCGGCGATCTGCCGTCGGATGCTTCCCGCACGACGTGCGGGGGCGTGTCGGTGCGCTCGGGTGCGCCGTGCGAGAACCCGTGGACCGAGTGCAGTCGGACGTGCGGCAACTGGGCGTGTGTGATGGCGGTGCGCCACATCGCCTGGAGGGCGGCGGGGGCGATCACGTGCACCTGGGTATAGCGGCTGGCGACGGCGAGGGCGGTGTATGTCTTGCCGAGTCCGACGTCGTCGGCGAGGAGTGCGCCGTGGTGTGTGCGGATGGCGGTGCGGATGCGTGCGACGGCGTCGCGCTGGTGGGGGAGCAGGGTGATGTCGCCCAGTGCGGCCGGTGGCGGGTCGGCCAGCACGGCGTCGGCGAGTTGTGCGTGTACGTGCCGGCGGTCGGTGAGCATCCAGGTCATGGGCGATACCAGTGGAGCAGGGGGAGGAGTTGGCGGAGGGGGATGTCGTAGGCGTCGGCGACGGCCTGGTCGAGGGCGTCGTGCTGGGCGTCATCACCGGGCGCCTGTGTCGTGGCGATCTGGCGCCCCAGGGGTGCGAGGATGCGGCGTGCGCGTGGCCATTCGGCGGGGATGGGGAGTGAGGCGACCGTCCAGCCGAGGAATCGTCGGAAGCCGCCGCGTGCCGGTTCGGCGAGGACGTCGAGCCAGGCGGCGGTGATGGTGGCGTGGAGGAGGGCGTTGAGTGCGTGGGCGTCGTCGAGGGTGGGGGTGCGGACCACGTAGCACGTATTGAGTGGCACGGTGGGGTCATCGGCGTCGAGTACGCGTGTGCGCAGGCGTTTGCCGATGTCGGCCCAGACCACGCGGGGGGCATCGCTGCGGGCGGCCTCGGTGCGAAAGAGCGTCCACCAGGGTTGTCGGGGGCGGGCATCGCGGCGGCTTTCGAGTCGTGGGCGCCAGTGGGCGAGCCAGCGTGCCGTGGCGGGCGGGAGGGTGCGCAGGGGCATGCCGTCGGGGCCGTGGGTCCAGATCAGGCGCAGTGCGTCGCCGGAGGGGCGGGGCGTACCGTCGTGGCGTGCGGAGAGGCATTCCCCGCGCAGGGCGGGCCGGAGGAGTTGTCGTTCGATGACGGCGGTGCGGGCGGCGGTGGGGTCGGCGCTGCGGACGGTGGCGCCGTCGTCGTCGTGTTCGTGGGCGTGGACGAGGAAGGCGGCGTTGCAGCCGCATTTGATGCCGAGGAGGGGGCGGCCGAGGGGGGAGTCGCCGAGTGGGGGTCCGGACGTGCGGAGCCGTTCGAAGGCCGAGTGGGCGTCGGGGGGGAGGAGGATCCAGGGGGC
Source organism: Gemmatimonadota bacterium (assembly GCA_031127095.1). Lineage (GTDB taxonomy): Bacteria > Gemmatimonadota > Gemmatimonadetes > Gemmatimonadales > Gemmatimonadaceae > Gemmatimonas. Next base: position 7,878 of record JARIEX010000001.1, on the reverse strand, counting down.
GGCCGGGTCGCCGCCCAGGGCGAGTCGTGCCGTTGGCAGTTGGAATGGGCGGTCGTGGGCGCCGCGGGCGACCGAGACCGCGATGTCGGTGGGTGACATGGGGGGCTCGTTGTGCGGCGGGTGTTTGCTGGCGACGAGCAGTGACGGATAGGTGGCCGCGTCGAACAGGGCCGGGGCATCACTCCAATCGCGGATCGTGCGGATGTCGGCGTGTTGTGAGATCGTGCGTCGGATGCCGCCGCCGGAGAGCGTGCGCCAGAGCTTGGCCGGGACCAGCAGGGCGAGGGTGCCGTGCGGGGCGAGCAATTCCAGGCTGCGTTCGATGAATGCGACCGCCAGATCCGGTTGTGAGGCGAAGCCCACGCCGGCGCCGGCGCGGGCGGCGCCGGCGTGCCAGGTGGCGGCGCGCATGCTGCGGAACTCGCGGCGCAGGCGTTCGCGGTCGTCGTGGGTGAGGGCGTGCGGGCGCACCCACGGCGGATTGCCCACGATGACGTCGAATCCTCCGGCGGCGGCGACGTCGGCGAAGTAGGTGACGAATCGGAACGGGAGGGCGCCGCCGTCGGCGAGCCGTGCGCGGGCGGCGGAGAGATCGCGGCCGTGCTGGCGGAGGAGGGCGAGGCGTTGCCGGTCGTGTCGGTTGGGGGGGCGGCGCTGTCCGAACAGATCGCGTGCGCGGAGTGTGCCGAGGAGGGCGGCGCGTTCCGTGCGGATCGCGTCGTGTCGTCGGGTGACTTCGGCGATGGCGCGCCGTCGTTCCTCGCGTTGCAGGGCGGAGGCGATGGCGTGTTTGCGGGGGCCGGCGGCGCGGGTGTAGCGCTCGCGCAGCGTGGTCAGGGTGCGGGCGCTGGGGGGCGCGAAGCGGAAGGAGCCACCGGCGAGCGAGTCACCGACGCGGATGTGATGATCCAGGTTGGGCAGTGGCGGCACGCGCGTGACATCCGTTTCCGGGCATTCGATGACCACCGACAGCCAGAGACGTAATTCGCAGAGCCAGACCGCGACCGGATTGCGATCGACGCCGAAGATGCCGTGGGTGAGCAGGCGGCGGCGGATGTGGTGTGTGGCGACCGTGGGATCGACGCGTTGGTGCAGGGCGGCGAGGCGTTCCAGCGTGTGCACGAGGAAGGCGCCGGACCCACATGCCGGATCGAGGATGCGCAGGTGATTGAGGGCATGCAGTGTGGCGGCGGGGATAGCGAGCGGTGCGTCGTCGTGTGGTGCGACGCGGGTATCGTCGAGGGCATCGGCGGGGAGACCGGGGAGGGCGGTGTGCAGGGCATCGCGCACCACGTGATCGACCAGTGCGGGCGGCGTGTAGAACGCGCCTGAGCGGCGGCGTTCGTCGGTGGCCATGAGTGATTCGAAGGCGCGGCCGAGCATTTCCGGATCGACCGCGGCTTCCGACCAGGCGGCCGAATCCTCGTGCGCGGTGAAGCGATGGCGATCGAGCACGGCGCCGATGAGGTGCGTGACGGCGTCATCGGAGAAGCGGAGCGTGCGGTGCCGGCGTTCGAGGGGAGTGGGCGAGAAGAGACCGCCGTTGAGAAACGGCACCGCTCCGAAGGCGCGGGCGGCGGGTGCGCGGTCGCGGCGCGGCGTGTTGAGCGTGCCGAAGAAGAGCGGGCGCAGCAGGCGCTGGTGGAGGTGCCCACCGCGTTCGAGCTGGGCGGTGGTGTGGTGCATGAGAAAGTCGAGGCGATGGTCGAGCCAGCCCTTCGCTTCCAGGAACGCCAGGAAGAGGCAACGTGAGGTGCAGAGCAGCGCCAGTTCGCGGCGTTCTGCCGGTGAGGCGGTGCCCGTGGCGTCGGTGGCGAGTGTGCTGACGGCGCGTTCGAGCACGCCGTAGAACCGGTTGGACAGCGCGTCCCGTCGCAGGATGTCGGTGAAGCGGGCGTGGCGCAGCAGGGCCGACGGCTCCGTCACGGCCGCGAGCGTGCGGAGCGTGTCGGCGTCGGAGTCGACCACGCGCGCGCGGTCGATGCGGAGGGCGGCGATGCGCGGTCCGTTGGCGTGGGGCTGGACCGTGGCGATGCAGAGCGTGCGCTGGCGGGCATCGAGCGTGACCAGGCACCAGTGGCGCGCGGGGGCTTGCTGCAGGAGCGTGAGGGCGAGCCGTCGGGTGAGTTCGCGCGGGTCGGCGGCGGCGGCGAGATCGGTGGGTGGGGCGAGTTCGGCGCAGAGCAGGCGCAGGGTGTCCGGGCCGTGCCGCAGGTCGGCGCTGGTCACGAGTGCGTCCAGGCGCAGCGGACTGCGGTCGTGGGTCGCGATCCGGATGGCGGGCGCGGTGAAGCCCATGGCGTGGGCGATGGGGCGTAGCGCGGACCGGGAGTCGGCCTGCGCGAGCAGTTGGGCGGCGGCGCGGAGTGTGAGCACGGGGCCATCGTAGGGGTGACCCGATGGCCGTGTGTCACCCGAAGTACGCCGGTGGTGCTTTCGGAGCGCGGGGCGGGTGCGTACGCTGCGGGATGGCAACAGCGGCGTGGGTCGAGGTGGCGCGCGTGTTCGGTCGACTGGGGCTGACGGCCTTTGGTGGGCCGGCGGCGCACATCGCGGCCATGGAGGACGAATGCGTGCGGCGGCGGCGGTGGGTGACGGCCGACGCGTTCGCCGATCTCGTGGGCGCGGCCAACCTGATCCCCGGCCCCAACTCCACCGAGCTCGCGATTCATCTGGGCTACCGTCGGGCCGGATGGTCCGGGCTGTTCGCGGCCGGGGTGAGCTTCATCCTGCCGGCGGTCCTGCTGGTGTGGGGGCTCGCGGCCGCGTACACCATGGCGCACGAGAGCGCGGTGTGGCGGGTGCGTGCCGCGGCCATGCTGGCGGGAATGCAGCCGGTGGTGGTGGCCGTGGTGGTGCAGGCGCTCTGGCGTCTGCGCGCGAGCCTCGTGCGCACGCGCTGGGCGGCCGCGCTGGCGGTCGCGAGTCTGGCGGCGGTGCTGGGCGGCGTGTCGGAGCTCGCGGTGCTTGCGGTGGCCCTGATAATCTCGGTGGTGCGCGCGGGCGCGTGGACGGAGGCTGCTGATGACGACGCCCATCTCTCAGCGCGCCCGGTGGCCGGCCTCCTCCTCGGCGCCGCCGCCTCCCCGCTGCCGGTCGCGGCGACGACGACGGCGGCCGCCGCCATGGCGACCGCCATGGCGCCGTGGTCGATCCTGCTCGCCTTCGCCAAAATCGGCAGCGTGCTCTTCGGCAGCGGCTACGTGCTGCTGTCGTTTCTGCGCGGCGAGTTCGTGGTGCGGCAGGGCGTGCTCACCGATGCGCAGCTGCTCGACGCCATCGCCGTGGGACAGATCACCCCGGGGCCGGTGTTCTCAGCGGCCACGTTCGTGGGCTATCTCGTGGGCGGACCGGCGGGCGCGCTAGCGGCGACGGTCGGGATCTTTCTGCCGGCGTTCGTGGCGGTCGCGCTCACGGCACCCTTCGTGGCACGCCTGCGGAGCTCGCATCGCTGGTCGTCCGCCCTCGACGGCGTGAATGCGGTCTCGCTGGCGCTGATGACGTCGGTCGTGCTGCTGATGGCGCGTACGATTACCCCCGATCCCGTGGCGCTGGCTATCTTGGCCCTGTCGGCCGTGGTGCTCCTGTTCACGCAACTCGGCAGCGGGTGGGTGCTGCTGGCCGGTGCCGTGGCCGGTGTGTGCCGCACGATGCTCTGAATCCGACCGTTCTTTTTCCCTCACCGCCCGACTTCCCATGCCCGTCTGCTGGCTCAACGGATCCTTCGTCGCCGAACAGGACGCCCACGTGTCCATCTTCGATCGCGGCCTCCTGTTCGGCGACGGTGTGTACGAAGTCGCGGCGGTGGTGAACGGCCGGTTGCTGGACGCCGACCGTCACTTGGTACGACTGTCGCGGTCGCTGGCCGCGATCGGTATCCCGGACACGCAGCCGACTGCCGTGTGGCTGGACGTGATGCAGCAGCTGGCCACGCAGAACGGTGTGCACGAGGGGCTCGTGTACCTGCAGGTCACCCGCGGCGTCGCGGAGCGGGATTTCCCGTTCCCCGCGCAGGTGGTCCCCACGATGTTCGCGTACGCCCGCCCGAAGCTGCTGCTCGCCGACCCGAACGCCGCCGGTGTCCGTCTGCTCACGGTGCCGGATCTGCGCTGGCAGCGGTGCGACATCAAGAGCACCAGCATGCTCGCGCAGGTGCTGGCCAAGCAGTCCGCGCGCGCGGCGGGCGCGTTCGAGGCGATGATGCACGAGGACGGACTCGTGACCGAAGGCGGTTCGAGCAACGTGTGGATCGTACGCGACGGGACGCTGTGCACGCGCCCGACGTCGAGCGACATCCTGGCCGGCATTACGCGTGACGTGGTGCTGGAGATCGCGCACGAGGCCGGCGTGCCGGTACGCGAGCGGGCGTTCACGGTAACGCAGGCGCTGGCCGCGGACGAATGCCTGATGAGCAGCGCGACGAGTTTCGTGCTGCCGGTGACGCGCATCGACGATCACACCATCGCCGACGGCGCCCCGGGACCGGTGACGATGCGGCTGCGGGCCGCCTATCTCGCGCGCGCCACGCGGCTCACGCAGTAACGCCGCGTCGGCGATGCCACCGCGGCTACTGTGACACGTAGCCGCGGTCTTTCCATTGCACGCGGTTGCCGCGCGCGATCGCCTGCACACAAATCAGCAGGACGATCGCGCCGCCCAGCGGGGCGAGCAGCGCGCGATATGCCGGGTCCCGGTTGAGCCGGTTGGCCGCGGCGAACGACGCGAGGACGGCGAGGCTCGTGACGGCGCTCCAGAGCAGCCACCCCGACGGGGCGCCACCGGTGGCGGCGTTCCACCCACTGATCGCCAGCGCCACGAACGGTGCGAGCACGCCCACCGGAAAGGCGAGCAGGAACAGCGGGTACAGGCGCTGCCCCAGGGCACCCCACCACATCGCGTGGCGTCCACCGGCGTACATGTTCTTGCCCCACCCCTTCCTGAGGCTGGACAGCCCGTCGTACATGCGCGTGCTGAGCTGTCCGATCCCGAGGGCCAGCGACACCCGCCCGCCCGACCGGTTGACGGCCTGCGCCATCATGACGTCCTCGACGACGTAGCCGCGGATGGGCTCGTGGCCGCCGAGGGCGTCGTAGACCGTGCGCGAGAGCATGAAGCACTGGCCGTTGGCGACGACATCGCGCGGATTCGTGGCACGTTCCATGGCGTCGGCCCCGCCGTAGCGCGTGAGAATCAGCGTGAACACCGACGGCTGCACCGCACGCTCCCAGATCGTCCCCATGGCCTGATGGCCCGCCACCGACAGCAACTCGGCGCCGCGCTGCTCGCGCATGCGCACCATGCGCGTCACGAGATCGGGCGCGTGCCGCGTGTCCGCGTCGGTGAACAACAGCAACGATCCGGTGGCATGCGCCGCACCGGATTGGCAGGCCCACTGCTTACCAAACCACCCCGGTGGCAGATCCGGGGCGTCGATCACCCGCACGCGGGCGTCGCCCTGGGCAGCGTCACGGGCCAACGCACCGGTGCCGTCGGTGGAGTGGTCGTCCACCACGATGAGCTCGAGATCCGGCCACGTGCTGGCCCGGATGCTGCGCACGCACGCCGCGATGTGCACGGCCTCGTTGCGGGCCGGCAACACGATACTCACGCGAGGCTGGCTGCCCGAGGTCAGCGCGGCCTCATCGAGGTCGTCGAGGCTGGGCGTGGTGCGCAGGCGACGCGCCAGCACCAGCGGCGCCGCCACCCATGGTGCGGTCGCGATCGCCGCGATCAGGGGAATCGATGGGGAGAGCATGATGTGCTGCAAGGTGGCCGGTGCACGGCGCTGATGACACTGCCACGGGCGACGTACCGGCCGGCCGGCGCATTCCGTTGCTCGCCCGTGGCAGGGCCGATACGTTGCGGGATGGCTGCAGCGGCGGGCACTCCTGATTTGCCGGAACGCGATACCGGGCGTGATGTCCGGCCCGGGTCCGATCGCGCGGCCGATCACCCGTCGTTGCGCACGGCGTTGCGCACGGCGTTGATCCTGCCGCCCCCGCTGCCGCCGGGGTCGCGGGTGGCCATGATCTCGCCGTCGGGACCGCTGCACGGGCCGCACGAGCTCGAGCGCGCGGTGGCGACCGCCGAGTCGCTGGGTTGGGAGGTGCAGGTCGGGCGACACGCGATGCAACGCACGGGGTACTTTGCCGGCGACGACGTGCAGCGCGGCGACGACCTTCTCGCCGCGATTGCCGATGATGCCATCGACGGCATCTGGTGTCTGCGCGGCGGCTACGGCGCGGCGCGACTGCTGCCGCGGCTCGGCGCGCCGTTCCTGCAGCAGCACCCCAAAGTCTTGCTCGGCTATTCGGACATCACGGCGTTGCACGCCGCTTGGCAACACGCCGGGCTGGTGAGCTATCACGGCCCCACGGCGCGGTCGCCGCTGTCGGACTTCTCGCGCGACTCGCTCGTGCGTGCGGTGCAGCAGCAGGCGGACAGCGGCGGCATCGCCCCGGAGGCACAGGTGATCCGCGGTGGCGTGGCTCACGGCCGGTTGGCCGGCGGGAATCTGGCACTGGTGGCCTCGCTGTGCGGCACGCCGTGGGCCGTTGATTTCAACGGCGCGATTCTCGTGCTCGAAGACATCAACGAGGCCACCTACCGGATCGACCGTATGCTCACCCAGCTGCGCCTCGCCGGGTCGTTCCACGGGTGCGTGGGCATCGCGTTCGGCGCCTGCACCGATTGCACGGATACCAGCGACGATGGCACGCGCAGCATCACCGCGCTCGTGACCGAACTGGCGGACGCGTTGCAGGTGCCCACGCTGCTCGGCATTCCGGTGGGTCATATTTCCGACCAGTGGACGCTGCCCTTCGGCGCCATGGCCACGCTGGACGCCGACACGCGCACGTTGCGTGTCGACACGACGCTCCACGAGACATCGCCCTTTCTCACTTCACCCGGGACGTGACATGAAGACTGCACAGCAACTCATCGCCGAGGCCAAGGCAGGGATCACCGAGGTGACGGCGCGCGAAGTCCAGGACCGCCTCGCCCACGGCGCACCGCTGGTGCTCATCGACGTCCGCGAGCAGAACGAATGGAGCCTTGGCCACGCCGCGCCGGCGCAGTACATCGGCCGTGGCGTTCTCGAAAGCCAGATCGAATCGATCGTCCCCCGTGACGCGCAGGTGGTGCTCATGTGCGCGAGCGGTAATCGCTCGGCGCTGGCGGCGCGCACGCTGCTGGAGATGGGCTACACCAACGTCGCGTCGATGGCGGGCGGTTTTCGCGACTGGGTGGCGTCGGGAGGCGCGGTCGCGGACTGACGGCCGCCATGCGCGAGCAGCTCCTGCAACGGGCCCTGCAACAGGCCGATGTGTCGCGGCTCGCGCGGCGGCTGGCGGCGCGCACCCCGATCGATGCGGTGGCCACGGCTTCGTCGCGGCTGGCGGCGGTGTCGGTGGTGCTGCGCGTGGTCGAGCAGGAGCCGGAGGTGCTGTTCATCAAGCGCGCGGAGTTGGCGCGCGACCCATGGAGCGGCCACATGGCCTTTCCCGGTGGACGGCACGAGCCGGGTGACGCATCGCTCGAGGGAACGGCCGTCCGTGAAACGATGGAAGAACTGGCGCTCGACCTGACGCAGGGGCAGATGCTGGGGCGGCTCGATGATTTGGCGCCCCGCAATCGCACGCTGCCTCCTGTGCTGATCCGGCCGTTCGTCGCGCTCGTGGAGCCGTCGGTGGTGCTGGTGCGGAGCGACGAAGTGGCGGCCACGTTCTGGGTGCCGCTGTCCGTGCTGCGTCACGACGATACGCAGGCCGAGCATGTGATGGAGATTCAGGGACAGTCCGCGCGGTTTCCCGCGTACCGCGTGGAGCAGCACATCGTGTGGGGGCTCACCGAGCGCATCGTGCGCCAGTTGCTCTC
>JARIEX010000064.1 GCA_031127095.1 Gemmatimonadota bacterium | reverse complement strand
GCGGACAACGTACGGCGCGCCGGCATGGCATGCATACTTATGCAACCATGCTGACGGGCACTTTTCTCATTACGAACCGTCTGCCGAACGCATTCTCCTGCTCCTGCCCACCACGAGGATGACACAGTATGCAGCGCGGGGCCGAAAACGGCAAAGATCCCGCGCGGCGTCACGCCCTCCGGGGAGGTGCTAGCATTCACCCGGTCGTCGCGCGTCGTGAAGGCGCGCGCCTCCTTCCCTGCTCCGGAGCCCGCCCCTGCCCGCGTCCCTGTCTTCTGTCCTGCTGCTGACAGCCCTGCTGCAGGTGGTGGCTCCCGTGCCACCGACTGCATCGCCCACCCCCGCCGTCCCCACCACGAACAGCACAGCCGCGTCATCGCGTCACGTCTTGCGTCACGCGGGCCCCGTCTTTCATGGCCGCCGCGGCGAGCTCACGGTCACCACACCCCGCCGCGAAGCCGACGGCATCGTGGACGGCCGCCTCGACGAACCGGCCTGGGCCGACGCCGCCGTGCTCACCGGCTTCTCCCAGTTCTTCCCGGCCGACGGCGTGGCCGCGCAGGACAGCACCGAGGTGCTCGTGTGGTATTCGGCCACCGAACTGCACGTGGGAATCCGCGCCTTCGCCGCCCCCGGCACCGTGCGCGCCACCCTCGCCGACCGTGACAAGATCATGCAGGACGACAACGTCCAGCTGTTCCTCGGGACGTACGGCGACAGCCGGCAGGCCTTCGTGTTCGCGGTCAACCCGTTCGGCATCCAGAGCGACGGCGTGCTCACGGAAACCGGATCCGTGCTGGGCGGCGGCTTCACCAGCACCACGGCCAAGGCGCGCGAGAGCTCCGACCTCGCCCCCGACTATGTCTGGAAGTCCAAGGGTGCCGTCACTGACTTCGGCTATCAGGTGGAGCTCGCCATTCCCTTCAAGAGCCTGCGCTACCGCGCCGGCGACGAGCAGCGCTGGCAGCTGAACGTGGCGCGCACCGTGCAGGTCACGGGACACGAAGAGACCTGGGCACCGGCGCTCCGCGGCGCATCGAGCTTTCTGGCACAATCCGGTGTGCTGACGGGGCTGCGCGACCTGCGTCGCGGCCTCACGGTCGATGTGATTCCCACTATCACCTCGAGCGCGGTGGGCACGCGGAACGCCGCCACTTCGGCGTGGCAGTACGGTAGCGCGCGCCCCGAACTGGGCGGTAGTGTGCGCTGGGGCGTGACCAGCAACCTCACCGTGGCCGGCACGGCCAATCCGGATTTTTCGCAGGTGGAGGCCGACGCCACCCAGTTCTCGTACGATCCGCGCGTGGCGGTGTTCTTCCCCGAACGGCGCCCCTTCTTCCTGGAAAGTCAGGAGCAGTTCACCACGCCCAACCGCCTCATTTACACGCGGCGCATCGCGCAGCCGGTCGCGGCCAGCAAGCTCACGGGCAAGTACGGCGGCTTCGACATCGGCGTCCTCTCGGCCATCGACAACCGCGAGGCGTCGGCCGACCAGTCCCATTCGCCGGTGTACAACATCCTGCGCCTGCAGCGCGACGTGGGCGCCCAGAGCCGCATCGGCGTGGCCTACACCGACAAGATCGACGGCGCCCGCTGGAACCGCGTCCTCGGCGTGGACGGCCGGCTCGTCCGCGGCATTTACAACCTGCAGGGTCAGGTGGCCAGCAGCTTCACCGGCAGCGACAGCGGCACACAGCGCGCGCCGCTGTTCGATGTGAACGCGTCCCGCAACGGCCGCCGCTTCGTGGCGCGCTACAGCGTGAACGGTATCAGCCCCGACTTCGACGCGCAGGCGGGGTTCATCGCGCGCCCCGGCATTGCCAATGTGTCGGCCACGCACCGCTGGAATTTCTTCGGTAAGCCGAAGGCGCTGGTCGAGCTGTTCAGCCCCGAGCTGTTCGTGCTGGGCCGTTACCAGTACGACCGCTTCGTGAACGGCGAGGGGTCACAGGACCGCCAGCTGCACCTGCGGGCCAATGCCCGCGTGCGCGGCGGCTGGCAGTTCGGGACGCAGCTCCTGCTCGAAGTGTTCGGTTACGACCCCTCGCTGTACAGCAACTACGTGCTGCTGCGGCCGCGCGGCGCGGGGCGCACCGACACGGTGGCCTATGTCGGCACACCCAAGATCGGCAACCGCGATTGGGTGTTCTCGCTGGGCACGCCGGAGTTTCGGCGCTTCAGCTATAACACCTTTGCCATCATCGGCTACGACGAAAACTTCCAGGAATGGAGCTCGGCGGGCATTTTCAGCCTGCAGAACACGCTCAACCTGCGCCCCACCGAACAGCTGCGCCTGGCCGGTACGTGGAACTACGACACGTTCGACCGCCGCAGCGACGGCACGCGAGTACTCACGCGCAACACCTATCGCCTGCGCAGCGAATATCAGGTCACGCGGCAGTTCTTCGTGCGGGTGATCGGCGAGCGCTCGGTGGTCACGCAGGACTCCCTGCGCGACGACACCCGCACCGAACTCCCCATTTATCTGCGCGCCGGCAACGGTACCCTGTCGCGCGCGACGGCCTTCGAGCGCACGCGGGTCCGTCTCGACGTGCTGCTGTCGTATCTGCCATCGCCCGGCACCGTGGTGTATCTGGGCTACGGCGATGCGCTGCGCGCCGACCGGCCGCTGGGCCCCGAGCGTCTCGAGCGCTCCCGCGATCAGTTCTTCATGAAACTGAGTTACCTGTTCCGCGTGCAGTGATCCGGCACCGGTGACACGAGACGAAGGCCCCGGTCGGGAGCATCCCGACCGGGGCCTTCGTCTGTCATGCGGCGACCGTGACCGCGCGCCGCTTAGTCGCGGCGCCCCTGCAACCGCGACAGCAGCCGCAGCAGTTCGAGGTACAGCCACACCAGCGTGACCATCAGCCCGAACGCGGCAAACCATTCGAGCTGCTTCGGCGCCCCGGCCCGCACCCCTTGTTCGATGCGGTCGAAGTCGAGCACCAGATTGAGGGCTGCCACGCCCGCGATGGCAAGGTTGATGCCGATCGCCAGCGGACCCGACGACGTGAAGTAGCCGATCGACACACCGAACAGCGACAGCAGCATCGAGCCCAGATAGAACAAGCCGATGCCGATCATCGCGGCCATCATCATTTTGCGGAAGCCTTCGGTGGCCCGCAGGATGTTGAAGCGGTACAGCATGAACACGGAGCCCGCGACGCCGAAGGTCAGCAACACGGCCTGCTGCGGCAGCCCGGCAAAGCGGGCGTTGTACATCGCCGAGATCGCGCCGAGAAAAATGCCTTCGAGCGACGCGTAGATGGGCGCGCTCCACGGCGCACTCTGCGGCCGGAAGCTGGTGATGAGCGCGAACACGAAGCCGCCGAGTCCGCCCACCAGCATGGCCGGCATGATCAGATCGACGCGTCCCGACGCGACCTGCTGCCAGGTGAGCGTGGCGGAAAACAGCGTCACGGCGAGCAGGATGGCGGCCTTGCCGGCGGTCCCGGACACGGTCATTGAAGCCGAGCGGGAACCGGCGGCGGTGGCGCGCGCCGCATCGGCCAGGCGGGACAGCACAGGATTGGTGGTACGCATAGGGGGGTGTCGTCGAGAGGTTGAATCCGGCGGACAGCAGCAAGATACCCCACAGACCGCCATTCGGCCCGGCCGGCGCGCGCCACATCGCGGCCTGCACGGGACCCACACGTCGGGGCCATTGCATATATCAAGTTTTCCTGATACATTACGAATATGACGACGCTCGACCTCCCACGCGCCACGCAGATTTTCCACGCCCTCTCGGATGACACCCGGCTGGCCGTGTTGCGGATGCTGGGCGGCGGCGAGCGGTGCGTCTGCGACCTGCAGGACGCCCTGGACGTCGCACAGTCCCGACTGTCGTTCCACCTCAAGGTGCTGAAGGACGCCGGGTTGGTGCACGACCGCCGGGACGGACGCTGGTCGTACTACGCGTTGCGCCCCGACGCCCTCACCGAGGCCCACGACATCGTGCACGCCCTCGCCACCGCGGGGCCGGTGAACACGCCGCCGCTGGCCGCGCTGGGACGTTGCTGCGGCTAGCGCCGTTTTTGTACCGAACACATCAATATTTTCTGATTCATTTCCCTCGCACATCCCGGAGCGAATCATGACCACGCCCATCAGCATCACCCCGCGCGGCACCGCCACGGCCACCGAGAACCCCGCCGAGGCACCGTCGGTGACCGAACTCGTGCGCGAACGCTACGGCGCTGCGGCACGCCGCGTGCTCGAGGCCGGCGATGCCGCGTCCTGCTGTGGCCCCCAGAGCTCCTGCTGCGGCGGCAGTGCCTTCAACGGCGCCGTCGATCCGATCACCTCCAACCTCTATGTGAACGGCGAGACCGACGAACTCCCGGGCGCTGCGGTGCTCGCCTCGCTCGGCTGCGGCAACCCCACCGCACTCGCCGCGCTCGAGCCCGGTCAGGTGGTGCTCGATCTCGGCTCGGGAGGCGGCATCGATGTGATCCTTTCCGCCCGGCGCGTCGGCCCCACGGGCAAGGCGTACGGATTGGACATGACGGACGACATGCTCGCGCTGGCCCGGCAGAATGCCGCCGAGGCCGGCATCGGGAACGTGGAGTTCCTGAAAGGACAGATCGAAGCCATTCCCCTCCCTGACGAGAGCGTGGACGTGATCATCTCCAACTGCGTGATCAACCTGTCGGGGGACAAGCGGGCGGTGCTGGCCGAGGCGTTTCGCGTGCTCAAGCCGGGCGGGCGGTTCGCCGTGAGCGATGTCGTCGTGCGTGGGGCCGTCCCCGCGGCCGTCCGCCGCAGCATGGAGCTGTGGGTGGGCTGCGTGGCGGGTGCCCTTGAAGAATCGGAGTTTCTGGGACTCTTGGAGAGCGTCGGGTTCGTGGACGCCTCGATTGAGCCCACGCGGGTGTACCGCAGCGAGGATGCCCGCCAGTTCCTGCAGGAGAGCGGGATCGATGTGGACGATCATCTCGACGACATCGACGGCCGCTTCATGGCGGCGTTCGTGCGGGCAAGTAAGCCACAGGCGTCGTCCGCGGCGTAGCCGAATCGTGCGCTTGCCCCCACCGGGCGCACGACCAACAGGCCGAATCGCGCTGGCCGCCTTTCGCCAACGTGAAGCATCGCTCAGATTAGCCCCGTGACGAACGACGAGCGCCTCTCTGGCGACGCCCCCCCATTGCCGCTGGCCGCCGCGGCCGCAGCCGACCGCATTGCGCGGCTGGAGGGGCGCCTGGCGCGGGAAAAGCGTGCCCGGCTGGAGGCGGAGACGCTGCTGGAAAAGCGGTCGCGCGAGTTGTTCGACTTGAACACCACGCTGCTGCAGCTCACGCACGAGCTCGAGGAGCGGGTCCTGGCGCGGACCGCCGAACTGGCCGGCCTGAAGGAGTTCTACGAGCGGGTGCTCGACCGGCTGCCCACGCAACTCGCGGTCCTCACGCCGCACGGCACGTACGAGTACGCGAATCCGGCCGAGGTCCCTGACGACGCGTTACGCGCGTGGCTGATCGGTCGGACCGACGCCGAGTACGGTGCGCAGGCGGGGCTCCCCGACGATGCGGTGGCCGCACGCACGGCGCGCATCGCCGCCGTGACGAGCGCAGGGCAAAGCGTCTCGTATGAGGAAACCATCGTCGCCGGACCGGAGGACATCCGCTACTTCCGGCGCGTCCTGGCTCCGGTGTTCGGCCCGGCCGGTGAGGTGCGGCATCTGGTGAACGCCGGGATCGACGTCACGGCGGCGCGGTCGGTGGAGGAGCAGCTCCGTCGGTCGCAGAAAATGGAGGCCGTGGGGCTGCTGGCCGGTGGCATCGCGCACGACTTCAACAACCTGCTCACGATCGTGAACGGGGTGGCTGAGACGCTGCGCGAGGAGCTCTTGCCCACGAGCAGCTCGGCGGCGCTCTTCGACGAACTGCTCGGGGCCACCCAGCGCGGCGCGGGACTCACCCGTCAGCTGCTGTCGTTCAGCCGCCGCACCAGCATCGAGCCGCAGGTGTTCGACACCAACGACGCCATCCGCGGCACCGAAAGTCTGTTGCGACGCCTCCTCACGGAGCGCATCGAGTGCGTGCTGGCGCTGCACGATGCCCTCCTCGTGCGGATGGATCGCGGCGGTCTCGATCAGCTGTTGCTGAACCTCGCGGCCAACGCACGCGATGCGATGCCCGCGGGCGGACGCTTCACCGTGCTCACGCGCGCGGTCACCCTCTCGGCGGAATCGGCGGCGGCGAAGGGGCTCGCACCGGGGGCGTTCGCCGTGATCGAGGTGTCCGATTCGGGGACGGGGATGGCGCCCGACGTGCTGCAGCGGGCCTTCGAGCCGTTCTACACCACGAAGCCCGTGGGTCAGGGGAGTGGACTCGGACTCGCGAATGTGTACAGCATCGTGCAGCAGTCGGGCGGCCACGTGGAAGTGGTCAGTAGCGTCGGCACGGGGACGACGTTCCGCATCGTGCTCCCGCTGGTGACCGCCCAGGAGACGGCCATCACCGCCGAGATACCGGTCGTGACGGTGCCGAACGGGCGGGGGTGCATTCTCGTGGTGGACGACGAGAGCGGCGTCCGCATGGTGGCCACGCGGCTGCTGCGTCGCTTGGGCTACGAGGTGATCGAAGCCGGTGGCGGCCTGGAGGCCCTGCGTATCGCGGAGGAGAAGCGCGGCACGATCGACTTGCTCATTTCCGACGTGCGCATGCCCGACATGAATGGTTTTGATCTCGCCACCACGATGTCGGCTGCTGATCCGTCGCTGGGCGTGCTCCTCATGAGTGGCTACGTCGACGACGTGGCGCTGAGCGCCCGTATTGCGAGCTCCGGGATTCCGCTGTTGGAAAAACCCTTCCGATCGGCCATGTTGGGCCACGTCGTAACCGACCTGTTCAGCGCGCGGCAGGCGCCCCCTGCCCAGCGTCACCCATCAATCCGCGACCACTGACATGAAGGGCATGGTATTCACCGAGTTCCTCGACTTCGTGGGCGAGACCTTCGGCGAGGACATGGTCGATGACATCATCGAGGTGAGTGAGCTGCCCAGCGGCGGCGCCTACACCTCCGTGGGCACATACAGCCATGGCGAGATGGCGGCACTGTGCGGTGCGCTGGCCGACCGCACACAGCAGCCGGTGGGCGATCTGGTGCGCGCGTTCGGCGAGCGGCTCAGCGACACCTTTGCGCGCGACTTCCCCGATTTCTTCCGGCGGGCGGGGAACCTGTTCGAC
The DNA here is from genome assembly GCA_031127095.1 of Gemmatimonadota bacterium. Taxonomy (GTDB): domain Bacteria; phylum Gemmatimonadota; class Gemmatimonadetes; order Gemmatimonadales; family Gemmatimonadaceae; genus Gemmatimonas. The sequence continues at coordinate 10,107 of JARIEX010000064.1, read as the reverse complement.
TTCCTCGAGAGCATCGAGGCGCACATCCACATCGAGGTGCGCAAGCTGTATCCCGACGCCGAGTTGCCGCGGTTTGTGGTCGAGGAGCGCACGGCGGCGCGCATGGTGCTGCTCTACACCAGCCCGCGGAAGATGGGGCACCTGTCGGAGGGGCTGATCCTGGGCTCGGCGCGGCAGTTCGGCGTGGAGGTCCGCGTGACGCTGGAGTCGCTCGACGTGGATCAGGGGCTGTCCACGCGCTTCGTGGTCGAGCTGGTGTAATCGCACCGGCGCCGCCCCGGTGCTACATCACCGGTGGCGGCGCGATCGTGGTGTCGTTGCGCACGTAGAGATCGAGCAGCTCAGTGGCCGCCGGCCGGTACGCCTCGATGGGCGGCAACCCGCCGTCGAGATCGGGGCCGGCATCGCGCAACACCGACGCGATGCCGTCGCACAAGGCCTCCACGTCACGATGCTCGTGCACGCAGGCGTCGAGCATCAGGACCAGATGACTCGCCAGCACGTCGGCGGTGGGCTCACGCACCGAGCGCCAGCCGATCCGTTCGAGGCCGCGCGCCAGCACATGCGCGGCCCCGCCTCCCCCCAGTCCGGTGTCCATCAGGAACCGGCTCCGTAACACATCGTAGCGCACCATCGGTGCAATATGGCGCACCGCGACGCGCGCGGCTTACTGCGCCACCACGTTCGACGCGAGCGCCTTGGTGAGCCGGTACAGGAACTCCTGCCCCTCGTAGTAGCTCTTGACGCTCATGCGTTCGTCGCGGCCGTGTGCGCGCGCATCGACGGTGGGATCGGAGAAGAGCCCCGACACGCCGAAGGCGGGCACGCCGATGGCGCGGAAGAAGCGTGAATCCGTGGCGCCGGTGCTCATGATCGGAATGATGGGCATCGGTCCCCAGAGCGCCTTGGTGATCTGGTCCACGTTCTGCATCACCTCAGGGAGCAGCGCCGACGGTGGCGAGGCCGGACGCTGCGAGCGGATGATGACCTGCACCGTCGTGTCACCGATGGCGGCCGCCAGCTCGGCGCGCACCGACTCCGCGCTCTGCGTGGGATATACGCGGCAGTTCACGTTGGCTTCGGCGAGCTGCGGCAACGCGTTGGTGGCGTGTCCGCCCTTGAGTTCGGTGGCCACGCACGTGGTGCGCAGCATCGAGTTGTACTTGGGGTCGGCCGTCACGACGGCAATGGCCGCCTGGTCCGCCGGGTTGGCCACGAGGGCCGCCATCCCCTTCCCCATCGCCGGCTCCTCGAGGGCGGCCGTTTGCGAGAAGAAGGCGCGCGTGACCTCGTTGAGCTGCACGGCGAACTTGTAGCGTCCCACCCGCGAGAGCGCATCGGAGAGCGACGTGATGGCGTTGTCGTCGCGCGGCACCGAGGAGTGGCCGCCCTTGTTGGTGACGCGCAGGGTGAAGTTGGTCGTGATCTTCTCGGTGGCCTGAATCGCGTTGAACAGCGGCTTGCCGTCGCGCAGCGTACCACCGCCCCCCTCGTTAATCACGAGCGCCGCGTCCACGAGGTTTTTGTGATTCTTGAGCAGCCAGTCCACGCCGTTGGCCGGCCCGCTCTCTTCGTCGGCCGTGAGCGCGATGATGATGTCCCGGTCGGGGACGAACCCTTCGCGCTTCATGCGGTACACGTTCGCCACGAAGATCGACGCCATCGCCTTGTCGTCGGCGGTGCCGCGTCCGTAGTAGTAGCCGTCACGCTCCGTGAACACGAACGGGTCGAGGTCGGCCGACCAGTCGGCCTTGAGCGCTTCGACCACGTCGATGTGCGCCAGCAGCAGCAGCGGCTTGGGCGCGTTGGGGCCGCCCTTGCCACGGATCCGCGCCACCACGTTGTGCTTCTCGGGACGCGGACCGCCCACGAAGATGTCCGCGGCCGGGATCCCGGCCGCCTTGAAGCGTGCCGCCATCGCCACGGCGGCCGTCGTGATGTTACCGGTCTCGACGCCGGTGTTGATCTCGACGAGCTCCTTGTAGATCTCGCGCGACAGCTGCTGGTGCGGCGTGAGGGCGGCCGGATTGACGATCGGCGTGCGGGGCTGCGCACCGAGCCCGCCGGCGAGCGCCACGTGCATCGACAGGCAGGCGGCGGCCGTGGACAGGGAGACAGCCGTCGGGCGGGGGAAACGCATGCAAGGCTCCGCGCAGAAAAGGGGGAATCGAGAGATGGCATCCTGGCCACGTCGAAGGATGGCGTGCGGGCTGCGGGGCGTCCACCGCGGGCGCATGGTTGCCCATGGCACGGTGGTGACGCATTCTTCATCTTGTCCGGTAAAGATCGAGCCGGTGTCGCCAACTTCCTCCGCCCTCCCTCCACGTGGCCGCACGTCGTTTCACCGGTCCGGCACCGCATCGGCGGTGGCGCACCGCGGCGCTGATCATCGGCGGGGTGGCGCTCCACGCCCTGCGTGCCAACGACGCGGGCGCGCAGATACGACCGGGCACGGCACAGGGCCGGTCGTTCGGCAGCGCCGTGATCGAACCGATCGAGCGACTCCCAGATTCGCAGGTCGACGCCATCGCACAGACGCCCGACGGCTACCTCTGGCTGGGCACGCGGCGCGGCGTGGTACGCTTTGACGGCCTGGCCGGCACCACGTTCTCGCCGGCCACCGATCCGGCGCTGCCGTCGGGAGAGATCGTCTCGCTCATGGCCGAGCCGACGGGGCGTCTCTGGGTTTCCACGAACCGGGGACTGGCCGTACGCGAGGGAAGCACCTTCCGGCGCATCGACAGCACGCAGATTCCAGCCGCCCTGACGTGGGAAGTGATGCGGGCCCGCGATGGCCGGATCTGGGTGGCGGGGGCCGCCGGCGTGTATGTGGGCGACGGCACGCGCTTCGCCAAAGTGCGCGGTGGCGATGCGTACAGCTACTCGCTCGCGGAAACCGGTGACGGCCGCGTCTGGATGGCCGGGCGCGAGTTCTTCGGCTCCATCGCTCCCGGCGACACCACCGTCGTGGTCGCGCCCTTCAGCGCGGGGGAGCGGTTCTTCGACGTGATTTCCGACGGCGTGCGCGGGCTCTGGGTGGCCACGCGCAGTGGCGCGTGGCACCTGAACGTGGACAATCCGCGCGCCATCGTGATCACCGAACGCGTACTCACCGGCACCCGGGAGGCCACGGCCGAGGTGTGGGCGATGGTGCGGGACCGCGAAGGCGACCTCTGGCTGGGGACGCAATCGCGCGGCGTGTTGCGCTGGGATGGCCAGCGGCTGCGCTCGCAGGAATCACGCGAAACCGCCTTCGCCGATGCCGTGTGGTCGCTGGCCGTCGACTCGCGGGGCCGGGTGTGGGCGGGCACCGCCGCCGGTCTGGTGCGCCATCAGCGCTCGCCGTTCACCACGGTCTCCACCGGCATGATGCAGCGCTCCACCTACGCCGTGCGTGGCGATGCCAACGGCGCGCTGTGGGCGACCACCGAGATCGGGCTGGTGCTGCGCCTCGAGGGCGACCGTTGGCAATCGGTGCTCACGGCCAATCCGGACTGGGAAGCCCCGAACATCTGGCCCAGTGTCACCGGCGGCATGCTGATCGTGAACGGAGCCGGGCGCGCGTGGATGGGCAGCGCCACCGGCGCGCGTGACATCTCACCCCAGGTGGGGCTGGACGGACTACGGACCAAGGCGGTCCTCGAGGACCGCGACGGGTCGGTGTGGGCAGCCACCGACAGCGGGCTGTATCACGCGGTGCGCGGGGTGGCGACGCGTGTCACGATTGCCGGGCTCAACCCGCGGAGCGGGCCGCGCCTGATCCACCGGGACGCGCGCGGACGCCTTCTGCTCGGCGATCCCGGCCTGACCATCGTCGACGGCCCCGCGGTGCAGCACCTCGGGACGGCCGAGGGGCTCACCGACGTGGCCGTGCGCGCCGTGTACGAAGACGGTGACAATCTCTGGGTCGGCACCGCCGACTCGGGGCTGTTCGTGGTGCGAGGCAACAAAGCGGTGCACCTCGCCCCGTTCAACGAGCGCCTGCGCCGCGACGTGCTCGGCATCATCGCCGACGACGACGGGTACCTGTGGCTCACCTCGCGCACGGGGCTGTTCCGGGTGGCTCGGCGCTTGCTCGAAGCCGCCGCCAACGGCAAAGCCGGCAGCGTGCCCGTACGCTCGTTCGACCGGGGTGACGGGTTGCCCACCACGGAGTTCAACGGGGAGTATCAGTCGCAGCTGTTCAAAGATGCGCGGGGTGGCATCTGGCTCCCCAGCTATTCCGGCGCCGTGTATCTCGACCCGCGTGGGGTGCGCAGCGACTCGCTGCCGCCGCAGGTGCATGTGGAGCGCCTGGTGGTCGATGGTGCTCAGGTGCCAGTCGCCAGCGGGGTGTCGCTCAAGGCGCATCCCGTGCGGGTGGACGTGACCGTGGCCGTCACTGATGCGCTGCTCCCAGCGCGCGCCCGCGCCGAGTACCGTGTGATCGGCGTGGACAGTGCCTGGTCGCCGTTGGGGCTCCGCCGCACGCTGTCGTTCGGTCCGCTGCGCGGCGGCAACTACCGTGTGGAAATCCGGGCGGCGGGTGAAGACGGCGACTGGAATCCGGCCGTCGCGACGGTCATGCTGTCGGTGCCATTGGCGTGGAACGAGCAATGGTGGTTCGTGCCCCTGCTGGCGCTGCTGCTCACCGGCGCGCTGGTGCAGTTCGTGCGCTGGCGGCTGCAGCTGGCGCGTGCGCGTGAGGCAGAACTCGAGGCGCTGGTGGACCGGCGCACCGCGCAGCTGGAAGCCTCGAAATCGCGCCTCGAGGAGCGGGTGGAGGAGCGCACCGCCGATCTGTCACTGGAACTGGAGCGACGCACCCGGCTGGAGCAACGACTGGCGACCGCACGCAAGCTGGAGAGCATCGGCCGGCTGGCCGGCGGCGTCGCGCACGAGATCAACAACGCGCTGACGATCGTGCTGGGCTTCACCCAGCTCGCCCAACGCTCGGCGAAAGACGATCCCGACCTCACGGAAGACCTGCAGGAAATCCTGCGCGCCGGACGCCGCGCGGCCGATGTCACGCATCAACTGCTGGCGTTCGCGAAGCGGCAGCAGACCACCCTGATTCACGTGTCGCTCGACGCCCTGTTGCACGAGCTCGAACGCTCGCTGCAGCAGCTCGTGGGCGACACCGTCACGGTGGAGATCTCGGTCAGCGAGCCCGTCCCGGCGGTGCTGGCCGATCCGTCGCAGGTGGAACAGCTGATCGTCAACCTTGTGAAGAACGCGCATGAGGCGATGGCGGGCCGCGGCGCCATCCGAATCCTGCTCGAGGGGATCACGCTGGACGCGGAACGCACGGTGGGGGCGCACCTGCTCCCGCGGGGATCGTACGTCACGTTGTCGGTGTGCGATTCCGGCCCCGGCATCGCCCCCGAGGTACTCGAGCGGCTGTTCGAACCGTTCTTCACCACCAAGGACTTCGCCTCCGGCAGCGGACTCGGACTCGCCGTGTGCGAGGGCATCGTGTCGGCGCATCACGGCGCGATCGACGTGGAGAGTCCTCCCGGCGAGGGGGCCTGCTTCCGGGTGTGGCTGCCGGCGTCGGTGATCGCGGAACCGGGCGCCGCGGATGCCGTCGCGCGCATCGACGGCTCCGAAACGCTGCTCGTGGTGGAGGACGAACCGGCCATCCGCGGACTGCTCGTCCGCACCATGCAGGAGCTGGGATATCAGGTGCTCGATGCCGACGACGGCGTGTCCGCGATGGCCATGGTCGAGCAGCACCACACGAGCATCGACCTGATTCTGACGGACGTGCAGATGCCGCGCATGAACGGCGGCGAGCTGGCCACGACCGTGCGGGACCGGTATCCCGATATTCCGGTCGTGTTCATCTCCGGCTACGCCGGGCTGGAAGGCGTCGCGCTCGAGTCGCTGCAAGCCATCGGCCCGATCATCGCCAAACCGTTCACGATCGACACCCTGGTCCGCGCCGTGCGCACGGCGCTGGAACGGCGGGCGGCCGGCACGCCGCCCTGAAGACGCACCGACGGTCCGTCCGAGGCCGGACGGAGCGTCGCTACCGGGCCCCGTCCAGCGAGAACGCCAGCAGTTCGGCGTTGTCGCCGCCGCCGGTGGCCAGCACGATGTACTGCACCCCGTTGGCGCCGCGATACGAGATCGGAGTGGCATAGCCGCGTCCGGCCGGCAGTTCGAACTGCCACACCACGCGGCCGTCGCGGGTATCCAGAGCGTACAGTACCGATCCGCCGCCCGTGGCGAAGAGCAGCCCGCCCTTGGTTACGGTGCCACCCACGGCGCCGGCCACGCCGAGTGGCGGCAGTGCCACGCCCTTGAGGAGCGGGTGATTGCGGATCGCGGGCGTGTCGCCCAGCGTGACCTGCCAGCGCCGCGCGCCGGTGTTCAGGTCGATCGCCGTCATCGTGCCGTACGGCGGCTTGATCAGCGGCAGCTGCTCGGGCGGTGTGTGGTCCGACTTCCCCGAGTCGGGGTCGGCCGTGACGCCGAGCCCGCTGCGCACGAGGTCCACGGTGTATTCGAAGCCAATCGTGTCGTTGGGCACGCCCTTCTGCACGCGGTAGACCACCGGATTGTCGGTCCCCTTCACGTACAGCGTGTGCGTCTCCGGATCGTACGACGTGCTCCCCCACCCCGCCCCGCCGATGGAGCCGGGCATCACGATCGTGCCCTGCAACGACGGGGGCGTGAAGATCGGGCCGCTGCGGTACTTCGCGAACACTTCGAGCGCGCGTCGCTTGAGCTCGGGGGTGAAGTCGATGAGCTCCTGCTCGCTCACCGTCTGCCGCGTGAAGGGCGCCGGCAGCGTGGGCATGGGCTGGGTGAGGGCCGCGCGCTCGCCGGGGACGTCGCTGGCGGGCACGGGGCGTTCGACGATCGGCCAGATGGGCACGCCGGTCTCGCGGTCGAACACGTAGATCCACGCCGTCTTCGACGGGACCGCCACGACGTCGCGCGGCTTGCCGTTCCAGGTGATCGTGGCCAGCACCGGCGGCGCCGGCAGGTCGTAATCCCACAGGCCGTGGTGCACAATTTGATAGTGCCACACGCGCTCGCCGGTGGTCGCGTTGAGCGCGACGACCGATTCGGCAAAGAGATTGTCGCCCTTCCGGTCGCCGCCGTACCAGTCGTTGGTGGGGGTGGAGACCGGGAGGAACAGCAACCCGCGTGCAGCGTCGAGGCTCATGGGCGCCCACACGTTGGTGTGCCCCATGTATTTGTAGGAACCGTCTTCCCACGTATCCCACCCGAACTCACCGGAATCGGGGACGGTGTGGAAGCTCCACACCCGCTTGCCCGTGTGCACATCGAACGCCTGCACATCGCCGGGGGGATCGTTGCGATACCGGATGCGATCGCCCACCCCGTTACCGACGATGACCAGATCGCCGTAGATCACCGGTGGCGACGTGTTGGTGTACTGCAACCGGTTCACGCCGCGGCGCAGCTCGCGGGTGAGATCGATCTCGCCGTTCTCCCCGAAGGAGGGGATCGGGACGCCGGTGGCCGCGTCGAGCGCGATCAGCTTCCAGCGCGCGTTGATGAACACGCGCCGCGGTACGGGTTTCGCGCCGGCGGATGCCTTCCCGGCGGGTGCGGACCACACGGCCACACCGCGATGCACAAAGCCGGTGCCGTTCGACGGCTGCCCCGCGCGCCAGGTCCCGGGATCGAACTTCCACAGCTCGCGCCCGCTCCGCGCGTCGAGCGCGGCCACGGCGGCATACGGCGTGGGCACGTACATCGTGTCGCCGATGACCACCGGCGATGCCTGAAAAAGCCCGGGGCGTGCGGCCTTTTGCCCCGGCCCGTCGGGCACGCCGCGTTCGCCGGTGTTCCAGCGCCACGCGAGTTTCAGGCGCCCCACCGTGGTGCGGTCGATGTCCCCCACGGGCGAGTAGCGCATGGCCCCGGGGTCGCCGCTGGCCGTGGGCCACGCCACCGGTGGCGCCGCTCCCGATTGGGCGACCACAGAACGCGCCACCACGACGGCGGCGACGGTCACGGTGACGAACGAGCGGAACCAGCGGGAAGGACGCATGCGCGGGTGTGGCAGGAGGGAGTCAGGGCACGGCGCGGGGGCCGACGCACCGCGGGACGTGCGCGCGGGCCGACCCTGCGCAATCTTCCTGCATGCCCACCACTCCGCCACCACTGATCAACCTGCACGCCTTCGAGGCCGCCGCCGCCGAACGCCTCCCGCGCATGGTGTACGACTACTACGCCGGCGGGGCGAACGACGAAGTGTCGCTGCGCGGCACCCGGCAGGCGTGGGATAACCTCGCGATCCGCTACCGCGTGCTGCAGGACGTGGCCGACCGCTCACTCCGCACCACGGTGCTGGGGCACAAGCTCGAGTGGCCGGTGTTCGTGGCGCCGATGGCCTTTCAGCGGCTGGCCACCCCCGAGGGCGAAGTGGCCACCGCCCGCGCCGCGGCGCAGTCGGGGGCCGGGATGATTCTCTCCACGCTCTCCACCTGCACCATCGAGGCGGTGCGCGCGGCCACCGACGGCCCGCTCTGGTTTCAGCTGTACATCTACCGCGACCGCGGGGTGACGGCCGACCTCGTGCGGCGCGCCGAACAGGCCGGATGCAGCGCGCTGGTGCTCACGGTGGATACACCGCTGCTGGGGCGCCGCGAGCGCGATCTCTTGAACGGCTTTCATGTGCCCAGCGACATCCCCGTCCCCAATCTGGGCGTGGACATCCGCGACACGCTGGCGAGCCAACAGTCCACCGCGTCGGCGCTGGGCACCTTCATCGAGCGCTACTGGGATGCCTCGATCGCGTGGCGCGATCTGGCGTGGCTGCAGTCGATCACATCGCTCCCCATTCTGGTGAAGGGGGTGGTGCGGGGCGACGACGCGCGCCGCGCGCTGGACCACGGGGCGGCGGGGGTGATCGTGTCCAACCACGGCGCCCGTCAGCTCGATACCGCGCTCGCCACGGCGCGCGCGCTCCCAGAGTGCGCCGATGCCATGGCGGGCGAGGGCGTGCTGATGGTGGACGGCGGGATCCGGCGCGGCACCGACGTGCTCAAGGCGCTGGCGCTGGGCGCGCAGGCGGTGCTGCTGGGGCGCCCGGTGCTGTGGGGCTTGGCCGTGAACGGCCGCGAGGGCGCGTTCGACGTGATGGCGCTGCTCAAGGCGGAGTGCGACCTCGCCTTCGCCCTGGCCGGGTGTCGCACGACGGCCGACGTGACCCGCGACCTGATCGCGCAGCCGGCGTAGCAGCGCGGGCCGCGCGGAGGCGATCCAGATGACCAACCGCCGGGGGGCGTCAGCGCACGTGTCACCGGCGCCCGGCGGATGTTTCCCTATCGGCCAACGGCGCTGCACATTCCTCCCCACGCGCACAGGCGCGTCCCTCCGGCTTCCACCAGGTGTGTGTATGACCCGCTCCGCCGTTCCATACGCCCTCGCGGCGCTGCTGCTCGCCGGTGCCGCGTCGCCCGGCATCGCCCAGCGCGCGCCCTCACAGATCCCCTCGCCGGTCAGCGTGCTGGGCTGGGAGCCCGGCACCGACCGCAAGCTGCCCAGCTGGAAGCAGGTCACCGACTACTTCACCGCCGTGGACAAGGCAAGCCCGCGCGTCTCGGTGCGCACGCTTGGCCAAACCACGCTGGGACGTCCGTTCATCGTGGCGTTCATCAGTGACTCGGCCACCCTCAGGAATCTGCCGCGGTATCAGAAGATCCAGCAACAGCTGATGGACCCGCGGCAGCGCACCGCCGCCATGCGGGCGTCGTTGATCGCGCAGGGCAAGAACGTCATTCTGATCACGTCGAGCATCCACTCCACCGAAGTGGGCGGCTTCCTCACGCCGTTTGTGATCACCGACCGCCTCGCGCGCGCCGACACCCCCGAGGCGAAGTCGATTCTCGCGAACACGATCATCATGCTCGTGCCCAGCCAGAACCCCGACGGCGTAGACATCGTGGGCGACTGGTACCGCAGCACGCTGGACACCCCGGCCGAAGGCACCAACCCGCCGGCGCTGTATCACTTCTATACCGGCCACGACAACAACCGCGACTGGTACGCGTTTACGCAGAAGGAAACGCGCTACACGGTGGATTCCCTGTACACGCCGTGGACGCCGCAGATCGTGAACGACGTGCACCAGCAGGGCGCGAA
>JARIEX010000063.1 GCA_031127095.1 Gemmatimonadota bacterium | reverse complement strand
GAGCAGGTGGACGCCGTGCGCGAACGGCTGCGCCTGGCCGAACAGGAAGTGTCGCAGGCGCGGGAGCGGTTCCGCGCCGGCGTGGCCGGCAACGGCGACGTGATTACCGCGCTGCTGTCGCTGAATCAGGCGCGGACGCTGCGCAACGACGCACTCGCGAGCTATCACGGCTCCCGCGTCGCCCTCGCCCGCGCCATGGGCGACGTCCAGCAGCTGCCGTAGCGCCCGTCGCCATCTGGACTCGCGACTCCCGTACTCCGTACTCCCTACTCCGCACTGATACATATGGCCCGCCCGAATATCCGTCTGCTCATTCCACTCGTGCTCGCCGTCGGCGGCGGGGTGTGGGGCTTCAACCGCTGGTCGTTCGCGGAGGCGCATGAATCCACCGACAACGCACAGGTCGACGGGCACATTGTGCCGGTGGTGGCCAAGGTCGGCGGCTTCGTGCTCGCCGTGAGCGTGGGGGACAACGTGCACGTGGACGACCGCAGCGTGCTCGTCACGATCGACCCGCGCGAATACGACGTCCGGCTGGCGCAGGCGGAGGCCGACTACGCCGCCGCGCTCGCGACGGCTGGTACGCGTGGCGTGCCGGGACAGGCCTCGGCCCAGGTGCGCACCGCCGCGAGCCAGCGCGACGTGGGCGATGCACAGGTTGACGCGGCGCGGGCGCAGGTGGTGAGAGCCCAGAGTGATCTGGCACGCGCGAAAGAGCTGGCGACCAAGCAGATCATCAGCATGGCACAGCTGGATGCCGCGCAAGCCACGTTCGACGCGACCAACGCGCAACTCACCGCCACCCAGCGGCAGGTCAGCGCGGCCGCGGCCGGAATCTCGAGCGCCGAGGCGGGGGTCCGGCTGGCCAGCGCGCGGCTTGCGGCGGCGCAGGCCGTCCGCGACAACGCGGCGCTGCAGCGGTCGTTCACGACGATCGTGGCACCCGTTGGCGGGGTTGTGTCGCGGAAGCAGGTGGAGGTGGGGCAGCTGATCCAGCCGGGGCAAACACTGATGTCGATCGTGTCCGACTCAGGGGTGTTCGTGTGGGCCAACTTCAAGGAAACGCAGCTGAGCCGGATCCGCGTGGGCCAGCCGGTGGAGCTCGAAGTAGACGCCTACGGTGCGCACGCCGACGGTGTGGTCGAGAGCATCGCGTCGGCCACGGGGGCGAAGTTCGCGCTGCTCCCGCCGGACAACGCGACGGGGAACTTCACCAAGGTGGTGCAACGGGTGCCGGTGCGCATCCGGATCACGAAGGCGCTCGGGCCTGACCGTCCGCTGCGCCCGGGGATGTCCGTGCTCGCAACCGTGACGGTCCGCTAAGGCCGTGACGGAGGATCCGTACAAGCACAAGTATCTGATCGCGATCGCCGTCACGCTGGCGGCGGTGCTCGAGCTCGTGGACACGTCGATCGTGAACGTGGCGATCCCGCACATGATGGGCACGCTCGGCGCCACGCTCGACGAGATCGCGTGGGTGTCCACGTCGTACATCATCGCGAACGTGATCGTGATTCCGATGTCGAGCTGGCTCTCCGCATTCTTCGGACGCCGCAACTATCTCACGGGGTCGATTGCAATCTTCGTGGTGGCGTCATTTTTCTGCGGCGCGGCCACGTCATTGTGGGGACTGGTGTTCTGGCGCGTGCTGCAGGGACTCGGTGGCGGCGCGCTGCTGTCCACGGCGCAGACCACGCTGTTCGAAGCGTTTCCGCCGCATGAGCGCGGCATCGGGCAGTCGATCTTTGGCGTCGGGGTGATGGTGGGGCCCACACTCGGCCCCACGCTGGGCGGCTACATCGTGGACGCCTATGCCTGGCCGTGGATTTTCTACATCAACGTGCCCCTCGGCATCTTCGCGGGGTATCTCGTGTGGACCTATGTGCGCGACGCCGCGCATCAGGTGAAGTCGAGGTCGGTGGATGTGTGGGGCATTCTGCTGCTCACCATGGCGGTGGGATCGTTGCAGTGGATGCTGGAGCGCGGCGAACGCTTCGACTGGTTCGAGTCGCGCTTCGTGACGGCGCTCGCGGTGACGAGCGTGACGTCGGCGGTGCTGCTGGTGTGGCGCGAATTGTCGATTGACGAGCCGATCATCAACTTCCGCATTCTGCGCTCGCGGCAACTCGCGCCGGGCGTGGTGTTCGCCGCGTTCCTGGGCGTCGCGCTGTACGGCTCGGTGTTCGTGCTGCCGGTGTTTCTGCAGCAGCTGCACGGCTACACCGCGCAACAGACGGGGATGGTGATTCTCCCCGGCGCGATCGCATCGGCCATTACCATGGCATTCATGGGACGCATGTCGGGCACGGTGGACGCCCGCCCCATGATCGTGCTGGGTGCCTTCCTGTTCCTGGGCGCCATGACGCTGCTGTCGCGCATGACGCTGGAATCCGGGCAGCAGGATCTGTTCTGGCCACTGATCATGCGCGGCGTGGGACTGGGGTTTCTGTTCGTGCCGCTCACGAACGCCACGGTGTCGGGGCTGCCGATGCGCCTGATCGGTCAGGGCACGGGGATGTTCAACCTGATGCGGCAGCTGGGGGGGTCCCTCGGGATCGCGATCATGGCGACCATGCTGGCGCGGCAGTCGGCGGTGCAGAAGGCGATGCTCACCGAGCATGCAGGCAGCTACGATCCGGCCACGATGCAGCGGATGCAGGGGCTGATGCAGGGGATGGCGGCGCGCGGCATCGATGTCGCGGCGGCCAAGCAGCAGGCCCTGCTGATCCTCGACCGCCAGATCACGCAGCAGGCCAGCGTGATGGCCTTCTCGCGGATCTACCTGATCTCGGGGATTCTGCTGGTGTCGGCGCTGCCGCTGCTCCTGATCTGGCGGACCGGCCGGCCCACGAGCGCCGTGAAGGCGGCGGATCTGCACTAGCCTGTCGTTCGGCACGTTTCGCGCGCCGAAGCGGTTACACTTCCGCAGTACCGACTCCCTCGTTTTCCACCCGACGGTCATGCCCCTGCCCTCTCGCGCCGATGCGCTCGCCCTGGTCCATGCTTGGACCGCGTCCGAATCGCTCCGGAAGCACATGCTTTCGGTGGAGTGTGCCATGCGGGCGTACGCCGTCCGGCTGGGTGAAGATGTTGAGTTGTGGGGCATCACCGGGCTCATCCATGACTTCGACTACGAGCGCTACCCCAACGCCGAGCAGGGGGCGGATGTCGAGCACCCGGCCGAAGGGGTCCGTGTGCTGCGGGCGGCCGGGTGGCCGGAGGCGGTGTGTGAGGCGGTGCTGGGGCACGCGGCGTACACCGGTGTGCCGCGGGTCACCCTGCTCGCCAAGGCGCTCTTTGCGGTGGACGAACTCACCGGGCTGATCACCGCCAGCGCGCTGGTGAAGCCGTCGAAAGCCGTGGCGGATGTGGACGTGCCCGGGGTACGGAAAAAGATGAAGGACAAGGCGTTCGCGCGGGGCGTGAATCGCGAGGACGTGATTCAGGGGGCCGAGGCGCTTGGCGTGCCGCTCGACGAGCACATCGCCGTGGTGCTCGCCGCCATGCAGGCGGAGGCGTCCGCTCTCGGTCTCGCGGGGGCCGGCGCCGCCACGTCAACGCCTCCCGTCGGCGATGCGTAAATTGAGTGACCCCACCACTGCCGATGACCTCCGTCGCCCTCTCCCTTCCCGCTTCCGTCCCCGTCATGGGGACTGACCGGCCCGTGTCGGCCGAGGCGCTCGAAGAGCGGGAACTGGTACTCGCGGCGCAGGCGGGGGATCACGCGGCCTTTGCGGGGCTGGTGCGTCGCCATCAACGTCGGGCGTATGCGGTGGCCCGCGCGATTGTGCTGTCGCACGATGACGCGGAGGATGCGGTGCAGGAAGGGTTTCTGCACGCGTTCCGCGCCCTCGAGCGGTTTCGCCCCGAGCAGGCCTTCGGGGCATGGTTGCATCGCATCGTCGCCAACGCGTCGCTGGACATCGCCCGGCGGCGCAAAGTGCGCGACGCCGACGAACTGCCGGAGACGTTGTCGTCGCCGCACCGGGATCCGGCGGAAGCGGATGAATTACGCGCGCGGCTGGCCCGCGCGCTGGGCACACTGGGCGAACGGCAGCGCGCGGTCATCGTGCTGCACGACGTCGAGGGATATAAGCACGCGGAAATCGGCGCTCTCCTCGGAATTCCCGAGGGCACGGCGCGATCGGACCTGCATCATGCTCGGACGCATCTGCGGCGTCAGTTGAGCAACCTTCGGAGTGAAAAATGAACGTCACACGGAACGACGACGGGCACCGCCCGGATGCGGACCCTCGGGTGACCGACCTGCTACGCCGCCACTATGCGGCCCCGCAGGGCGAGAGTTACTGGAACGGGCTCGAAGAGCGGGTCATGCTGCATGTCACGCGCAGCGTGACGCGGAGCGTGACGCGCATCGGCGAGCTGCGACCGGCGTGGTGGAGCGGCTTCGGCGAATTCCGGGCCGCGGACATCCGCAACGTGGGGTTGATCGCGGCGACGATCGCGTTGCTCGTGGCTGGTGCCACGTTCGTGCGCGAAGCCGAGCGTGAGGCCACGGCCCGGGAATTGGCGGCGCGCGCGGCGGTCGAGGCGGCGCTGCCGCTCCCGCTGGATGACGCGACGCTGACCTCGCGGCTGCGTCCGCACCTGGCCGAGGATGCCCCGGAACGGTATCTGCGCCCGCTCGACTACTAGCCCGGATCACGCCGTGTCTACTCCTCGTCCCAAGTCGCTCGCCATGATGTTCCTCCTCGGTGCGTTCCTCACCGGGGGCGCTGTCGGCTTTGCCGCCGAGCGTGCCGTATCGCCGCCCCGACCCGGGTCCGTGAGCGAAACCACGGTCATCGACGGGCTCGCGCTCGAACTCAAGCTCTCCCCGGCTCAACGCGTCGTGATCGATTCCGTATGGGATTGGCGGCGGCGGGAATCGCGCGTGATCATGTCCACCGTGCGTCCGTCCCTCGATGCCGTGCGCGACAGCGCGCGCATGCTGATGATGAACACCCTCGATAGCACGCAGAAGACCGCCTTCCGCGCCTTGCTCGAGCGCAACCAGCGGGCGGCCGACAGCACGGCGCGTGCGCGAGGTGAGATCAAGTGACCCGCAGGAATCTGTTCAGCCGGGCCGTCGGCCAGGCACTCATTCTCGGGGCGGTCCTTGTGGCCGCCCCGCTTGGCGAAAAGCCGCTGAGCGCGCAGCCGCTGACGGTCGCCGACGATGGCGCGCGCCCGATCACCCTCGCGGATGCCATTCAGATGGCGCAGCGGAACTCGCCGGCCGTGGTGCAGGCCCGCGGCCTCGAGCGCACCGCCGGCGCGGCGCGCCGCGCGGCGCTCGGCGCGTACCTGCCGTCGCTCAACCTCAACGGATCGAGCTCGCGCACGCAAGGCGTGCAGTTCTTCCAGGGACAGCTGGTGCCACTCACCGGCAACCCGTGGAACTACAACAACGGACTCGGCACGCAGCTGGAATTGTTCGACGGTGGACGGCGCTGGCAGGAGCTGGCGCGCGTGCGCGCGACCGGCGACGTGGCCGACGCCACCACCATTCAGGCGCGCTTCGATGCCGCGCTGCAGGTGAAGCAGCAGTATTACGCCGCTCTCGCGGCGCGGGAGTCGGAATCCGCGGCACGGGCGCAGCTGGAGCAGGCCGAGCAGCAGCTCAAGGCATCCACGGCCCGCGTGGCGGCCGGTGTGGCCACCAAGTCCGACTCGTTGCGCTCGGCGATCCAGCTTGGCAACGCCCAGCTGGCCGTGCTGACGTCACAGAACGACCTGCGCGTCGCGAACGCCGCGCTCACGCGGGTGGTGGGATCCACCACCACCGTGACCACGTCGCCGTCGGACAGCGCGGAGTCGATGCCGACCGTGCCGCTCGAGCCCGAGCTCGAAACGCTGATCAGCCGTGGCCCTGCCGTCCAGCTGGCCGAGGCGAACCTGCTGGCCGCGCGCGCCAGCCGGAAGGCGCAGCGGTCACAGTACCTCCCCACGCTGTCCATGTCGTACAACTACTCGTACACGCAGAGCTCGAAGTCCTTCACCGGCGGCAATCTGTTCCTGCTCGGCGGCAACGATCCGAACCGGCAGAACATGTCGTTCAACTTCTCGTACCCGCTGTTCAACGGCTTCTCGCGTGAGCAGGGGGCGGTGCAGGCCGATGTGACGTTGCGCAATGCGGAGGCGCAGCTGCGTGACGCCAGACTCGGCGCCCGGCAGACGCTCACGTCGCAGCTGCGGGCGCTCGCCAACGCGCAGGCGCGGGTGCAGGTGCAGCTGGCGGCCATCGCCGCCGCCGAGGAGGATCTGCGGGTGCAGCAGCAGCGGTACGCGTTGGGGGCATCCACGCTGCTCGACCTGCTCACCTCGCAGACGCAGCTCAATCAGGCACGGCAGGCGCTGATTCAGGCGCGCCTCGACGGCCGGATCGCACGGGCGCAGTTGTCGTCATTGGTGGGCCGCGATCTCTGATGCGTACCCCGGCGCGCTCCCTGCCACCGGCCCGGTGTCAGGCGGTGCGACGCGGCGCAAAGTGACCGATCGGGTAGCGAGTTCCGGGGCGCACCATGGTAGATTTCGGTTTCGTCCCGAATCATGACTAACGATCCTAGCATCCCGGACGCGGCCCCGGCCGCCTCTGCATCAACACCTGAGCCGACGACCGGCTCCCCTGCCGAATCGCGCCCCTCCGACGCCATCCGGCATCCGACGGGTGTGTCGGCCAGCCCGACCGCCGCGCATGACGCGGGCAGCGCCCCGTTGGGCGCCGAGATCCGGTCGAACACCGGGATGTTTCCGGTCCAGTCGCCGCTCCGGAAAGACGGCCACCACCAGAATCCCACAGGCAAGCGCCTCGCGATTCTCACGCTGACGGCGCTTGGCGTGGTGTACGGCGACATCGGCACCAGCCCGCTGTATTCCATCAAGGAATGCTTCAGTCCCATTTACGGGCTGCAGCCCACCCGCGAGAACGTCTTCGGCATTCTCTCGCTGATCGTGTGGGCGCTGACGCTGGTGATCACGGTGAAGTACGTGAGCTTCGTGCTGCGAGCCGACAATCGCGGTGAGGGCGGCCAGTTCGCCATGCTCGCGCTGATCTTCCCGCGCGGGACACCACAGGGATTCAAGCGTGGTGGCATCTTCGTGGCGCTCGCCCTGTTCGGCACGGCCCTGCTCTACGGTGACGGTATCATCACGCCGGCAATGAGCGTGCTCGGTGCGATGGAAGGCCTCGAGATCGCCGTGCCGAGTGTTGCGCAGTACATCGTGCCGATCACGCTGGTGATCCTGACGTCGCTGTTCGCCGTGCAGCGATTCGGTACGGATCTGATGGGCAAGGCCTTCGGTCCGATCATGCTGCTGTGGTTCATCACGATCGCCGGCCTCGGCGTGCGCGAACTGATGCAGTCGCCGTGGATTCTTGGCGCGGTGAACCCCATGTACGCGGTGCATTTCGTCCAGCTGCACGGCTCGCTGGCGTTCTTCGTGCTCGGCTCTGTCGTGCTCGTGATCACCGGCGGCGAGGCCCTGTATGCCGACATGGGACACTTCGGCATCCGTCCCATTCGTGCGGCGTGGCTGCTGCTGGTGTTCCCGGCCCTGCTGCTCAATTACTTCGGGCAGGGCGCCCTGCTGGTGCGCAATCCGGCGGCAGTCGAGAATCCGTTCTTCCTGCTCGCTCCCAAGGCGATGATCCTGCCGCTCATCGTGCTGGCCACGATGGCGGCGATCGTGGCCTCGCAGGCCATGATCTCGGGCGCCTACTCGGTCACGCGCCAAGGCATTGCGCTGGGCTTCATTCCGCGGCTCGAGATCCGGCACACCTCGACGGTTGAGGAAGGACAGATCTACATCCCCGAGGTGAACTACTTCATCGCCGTGGGATGTCTCATCATCGTCGTGCTCTTCAAGAACACGTCAGCGCTCGGGGCGGCGTACGGCATCGCGGTCACCGGCACCATGCTGATCACCAGCGTGCTGTTCTACGTCGTCGCACGGATCCGCTTCCGCTGGACATGGTGGCAGGCCGCAGGGCTCGCGTCGGTGTTCCTGGTGGTCGACCTGTTCTTCTTCAGCGCGAACGTGGTGAAGCTCATGCACGGCGGCTGGGTGCCGATGGCGCTGGGCGTCGTGCTGTTCCTGCTCATGCTCACCTGGAAGCGTGGCCGCGCCCTGCTGAATGCGCGTCTCTCCGAGGGCGCGATGCCGATCGGGCTGTTCATCGACGGGGCGCAGAACTCGAGCGTGCACCGCGTGCCCGGTACGGCCGTGTTCATGACCGGCAGTGATGACGGGGTGCCGCCGGTGCTGCTGCACCACCTGAAGCACAACAAAGTGCTGCATGAGCGCGTGCTGCTGGTATCGGTGAAGACCGCCGACGTACCGGAAACCACCGCCGCCGAGCGCGTGCGCGTGATCCCGCTGGGGAACGGCTTCTGGCGCGTGGTGGCATCCTACGGCTTCATGCAGACGCCGAACGTCCCCAACGTGCTCGAGGTGGTGGACCAGATGGGGATTCGCTGCAAGCCGATGGAGACGAGCTACTTCCTGGGTCGTGAGCGGCTCATTCCCGTCGCAGCCAAGCCCGGTGACACGGTCACGCTGGCGCGCTGGCGCAAGGTGACCTTCTCGATCATGGCGCGGAATGCGCGGTCGGCCACCGAGTTCTTCTGCATTCCGCCCAATCGGGTGGTCGAACTCGGCACGCAGATCGAGTTCTAAGCGCTGGGCGGGTGCATGACCGAAACGCGAACGGCCGCCGGCATCTGCCGGCGGCCGTTCGTTGTTTCTGCCACCGTCAAGGATCAGTCACCCGCGACCGGCACCGGCTCCATGCTCCCACCGCGCACGCGGGAGGCTTTTGCCTGCCGGCGCCGCTGCTGCATCTGATCGAGCAGGCTATACACGACGGGGGTGACGTAGAGCGTGATCAGCTGCGAGAACGCCAGGCCACCCACCACCGCGAGGCCGAGCGGCTGCCGTGACTCCGCGCCGGCGCCGAACCCGATCGCGATCGGCAGCGTCCCCATGAGGGCGGCCAGTGTGGTCATCGTGATGGGGCGGAAGCGCACCCGCGCCGCCTCCACGATGGCCTCGCTCGCGGACAGGCCGCGCTCGCGCTCCGCATCGATGGCGAAGTCGATCATCATGATGGCGTTCTTTTTCACGAGACCGATCAGCATGATGATACCGACGTACGAATACACGCTGAGATCCTTGCCGAAGATCAACAGCGTGATGAGCGCACCGAGCGCCGCGAAGGGGAGCCCGGAGAGGATCGTGATCGGGTGGATGAAGCTTTCGTACAGAATGCCAAGCACCACGTAGATCACGAAGATCGCGACGAACAGCAGCGCCAGCAGCCCGCTCTGCGCCTGCGCGAAGGCTTGCGTGTCACCCGAGAGCACCGGTGTTACGTCGGGGGGCAGCACGGCGCGCGCTTCGCGGTTCACGGCATCGACCGCGGTCCCCAGCGCCACGTTGGGCCGGGTCGCAAAGCTGATCGAGACGGCCGGCAGCTGTCCGTTGTGCTGAATACTCTGCGGCCCGACACCCTTGGTGAACGTGGCCACCGACCCCAGCTGCACCAGGTTGCCCGTATTGGACCGTACGAACAGCTGACTGAGTGACGCGGGATCCTTCTGGAACGCTTCCTTGAGCTCCAGGATGACCTGATACTGGTTGGTCTGCGTGTAGATCGTGGAGACCTGTCGCGAGCCATACGCGTTGTACAACGCATTCTCGATCTGCGTCGCCGTCAGCCCCAACATGGAGGCGCGCTCGCGGTCGATCTGGATGCCGACCTGCGGATTTCCAACCTGCAGGTCGCTCGAGATGTTCTCGAGTTCCGGCAGCTCACGCATCCGGGCTTCCAGCGCCCGCGCCGACGTGTAGAGCTCGGCGATATCCGGACCCTGCAGCGAGACCTGATACGCGCTGTTGCCACGGCGGCCACCGATGTTGATGGGCGGCGGATTGCGGAAGAACACCTGCACTCCGGGCACCCGCGACGTAGCGCGGGTGAGTTCGCGCATGATCTGGTCCACGTGCGGCCGCTTCGGATCGTCGCTGAGCGTGAGCTGCAGGCGTCCACTGTTGGACCCACCACCGCCGGGACCGCCGCCAATGGAGGCGAGCGTGTACTTGACGTTGGGGCTCTTCTGGATGATCGCCGCCACTTCGCGGATCTTTGCCGACAGCGCCTCGTAACCGATCCCTTCCGGTCCCTCGATGGATCCCTGCAGGCGCCCCGTATCTTCCGACGGGAGGAAGCCCTTCGGGATGAACAGGAACAGCCCGACGGTGGCGGCGAGCGTGAAGGCACTGAACAGCATCGCCAGTCCACGATGGTTCATGACCCACGCGAGTGATCGCACGTACCCGCCCTCGGTGGCCTGATACACTCGCTCGACCGACCGCCACTTGCCGTCGCTTGGCGCGTGCCCTTCCCCCTCGCGGAGGAAGCGGGCGGCCAGCATGGGCGTGAGCGTGAGCGACACGAAACCAGACACCAGAATCGCCACACCGATCGTGACCGCAAACTCGCGGAACAGACGCCCCACGAGTCCCGGCATGAACAGCAGCGGGATGAACACGGCCACCAGCGAGAGCGTCATCGACAGGATCGTGAAGCTGATCTCCTTCGAGCCGTCGAGCGCCGCCTGCAGCGGCTTCTTCCCCATCTCGATGTGCCGCACGATGTTCTCGAGCATCACGATCGCGTCGTCAACGACGAAGCCGACCGCGAGGGTGAGCGCCATCAGCGACAGATTGTCGAGGCTGTACCCCAGCATCCACATCACCGTGCAGGTGCCGATCAGCGAGAACGGCAGCGCGAGCGACGGGATGATGGTCGCGCGGATGTTGCGGAGGAACAGGAAGATCACCATCACGACGAGCCCGATCGTGAGGAGCAGCGTGAACTTGACATCGTCCACGCTGTCCTTGATCGACTCGGATCGGTCGAAGATCGGCACGATGCTGACGCTGGGCGGCAGCTGCGGCGTGATCTGCTCGAGGACGGCCTTCACCCCTTCGGCCACGTCCACCGTGTTCACACCGGGCTGACGGATGATCGCGAGCGCGGTATTGGCGCGTCCGTTGATCTCGCTCATGCCGCGCATGTTCTGCAAGCCATCGATCACCGTGCCAAGCTCGCCGAGGCGGATCGGCGCGCCGTTGCGCATGGCGACCACCAGATTACGGAACTCGGTGGCATTGCGAAGCTGTCCCGACGCCTGCAGCGTGAACGACTGGTTCGGCCCCATCAGCACGCCGGCCGGCGAGTTGGAATTGCCCTGATTGATGGCACTCTGCACTTCGTCGATCCCGATGCCGCGCGCGGCCATGGCGCCGGGATCGAGCTGCACGCGCACGGCGTACTTGGACGAGCCGTACACCTGTACCTGCGCGACGCCGGTGACCGTGGAGATCCGCTGGGCGAGGAACGTTTCGGCGTACTCGCTCAACTCCTGACGGCTGAGCACGTCGGAGTTGACCGAGAACATCATGATCGGCGAGTCCGCCGCGTTGGCCTTGTTGTACGAGGGCGGATTGATGCCCTGCGGCAGCTGGCGCAGCGTCTTCGAGATGGCCGACTGCACATCGCCGGCCGCCTTGTCGATATCACGGTCGAGCGCGAAGAGCAGCGTAACGTTGGTGCTGCCCTGCGAACTCGACGACGTGATGCTCTCGATGCCTGACACCGTGGAGAAAGCCTGCTCGAGCGGCGTCGCGACCGAGGTCGCCATGACTTCCGGGCTCGCGCCCGGCAAGCCGGCGGAGACGGTGATCGTGGGATAATCGATCGTGGGCAGGTCGCTGACGGGCAGGGCGCGATACGCCACCACACCGAACGTCAGGATGGCCAGCATGACCAGCGTGGTCATGACCGGCCGCCGGATCCAGATGGCGCTCAGATTCATCGGGCGCCCCCGCGGGAATTCCCGCCGCTTCCGCCGCCTGCGGCTCCACCGGCTCCACCGCGGCCGCTCCGCCCACCGCTTGCGCCGCCGCGGCCACCGCCCGAGAGCGAGCCGCGCAGTTCGACTTTGGCGCCGTCCTGCAGGCGGTTCTGCCCTTCGATGATCACCTGCTCGCCGCCCACCAGACCGCTGTCCACCTTCACCACCGTGCCCGCCTGGCGCCCAACCTTGACCGCCGTGCGCTTGGCCTTGCCACCGTCCACGAGGTACACGAACGCGCCAGTGCCGGTCGCGACGACCGCCTCGGCGGGCACCGTGATGGCGTCCTGATCGACGGCCAGTTGCAGACCGACCGACACGAACTGACCGGGCCACAAGGCGCGGTCGGCGTTGGGCACGCGCGCCTTCAGCAGCACCGTCCCGGTGGCGCGATCGACGGCGTTGTCGATAAAGGTGAGGGTCCCGGTGATCTTCCGGGTGCTGTCACCGACGTTAGGCACGATGTCGACCGACAGCGCCTGATCCAGCCCGGCGCGACGGCGCATTTCCTCGAACGCCTGCTCAGGCACACTGAAGCGCACCAGCACCGGCTCGAGTTCGTTGATGATGAGCAGCGGCGGATCGGCCTGCGCGCGCACGAGGCTGCCCGCGCGCAGGGTGATCTGCCCGGTGCGTCCGGAGATCGGCGCCTTGACCGTGGCATTCTCGAGGTCCAGTCGGGCCCGTTCGAGCGACGCGCGCCCGGCCGCGACCGTGGCGGCGAGCGCCGAGGCTTCCGCAAACGTCTGGTCGAGCTGCTGGCGGGTGACGTAGCCGTCCTTGGCCAGGCCGGCAAAGCGGACGGAGTCGCCGCGCGCGCGCGCCAAGGTGGCCTGATCGCGGGCCAGCGTGCTCTCCAGCCGGTCGACCTCGGCCCGGAACGGCCGCGGATCGATCTGGAACAGCACCTGCCCCTGCCGGACCTCATCCCCCTCGGCGATCGCGACGCGGGTGAGCATCCCCGACACGAGCGACTGCACCGAGACGGTACGGTTGGGTTCGATCTGCCCGTTGGCGGTCACGACAAAGGGGAGCGGCCCCTTTTTGACGGATACCGTGGAGACCACCGGCGCGGGACGCGGCGGGCGTGTGTTTTCCTTACAGGCCGAGAGCCCGACAAGGAGCAGGGAGGCAGCGGCGAACAGCCGATGCATGGGATCTATGGCGAACCGGCGCGTGGCGCGCATCGGCATCACAGTGTCTGGCATTCGCAGGGGCGAACGGCGGGGCGGGAACAGCGCTCGTCATACGACCCGGGGGCCGGCGAGCGCCACGAGGAACGCTTCAGAGGTAAAACGCCGCCGGCAGCCCAATCGTTGCCACGAATGCAAGGCCGAGGTCGCCACGGAACGGCGGATGCCGCCCCGGGGCTCCTGGCGACTCACACCACGATGTTGAGCAGCCGCTTGGGGACGAAGATCACCTTTTTGATCTCCCCAACCACGAATTTCGCGATCCCGGCATCGGCCATCGCGCCCGCCATCGCGGCGTCCTGCGTCACGTCCGCGGCCAGGCGCAGCTTGCCACGGACCTTGCCGTTCACCTGCACCACGAGATCGACTTCGTGGTCCACGAGCATGGCCGGATCGAACGTCGGCCAGCCGGCGTCGAACACGCTGCCGGTGTGACCGAGCATTTCCCAGCACTCTTCCGCGAAGTGCGGCGCGTACGCGGCCACCAGCTGCACCAGCGGCAACACCTCGGCCCGATGCACGGCGCGGTCGCCCGACCGCAGGTGATTGAGGCACTCCATCATCGCGGCAATCGCCGTGTTGTAGCTGAGCCCGGCGGTATCATCGCCAACTTTCTTGATGGTGCGATGCACCTGCCGCACCACGCCGGCATCAATCGGCACGTCCGCCCGTGCATCGCGCACGGACGCCCACAGGCGGTCGAGGAACCGGCGGACGCCGCTGATCCCCTGGTCGCGGAAGTCGCCGCCTTCTTCGTACGGGCCGAGGAACATGAGATACATGCGGAACGCGTCGGCGCCCCACTCTTCCATGTACACATCGGGGTTGATCACGTTGCCCTTCGACTTCGACATCTTCGCGCCTTCGCGGATGATCATGCCGTGCGCCCGGAAGCGCGTGAACGGCTCTTCGAAATCGATGTGCCCCGCGTCTTTCATGACCATCGTCACGAAGCGCGAGTACAGCAGGTGCAACACCGCATGCTCGTTGCCACCGATGTACGAATCCACGGGGAGCCAGCGCGACGTGCGATCGGCGTCGAACGCCACATCGTCACGCGTGGCACTGGGGTAGCGCAGGAAGTACCACGCGCTGTCGAGGAACGTGTCCGACACATCGGTTTCCCGCCGCGCCGGCGCGCCGCACGTGGGACACGGCACGCGGAACCACTCTTCGTGCCGCGCCAGCGGTGAGATGCCGGAATCGTCGGGCTTGAAGTCGGGGATGAACGGCAACTCCACCGGCAACTGCGACTCCGGCACAGGGACCGTGCCGCACGCGTCGCAGTAGATGATCGGAATCGGTGGGCCCCAGTACCGCTGGCGCGAGATGCACCAGTCGTGCAACCGGTAGTTCGTGACCGGCGTGCCATGGCCACCGGCCGCCAGCCAGTTCGTGACGGCTGTTTTCGCCTCGGCCACTGGCTGTCCGTCGAACGCGCCCGAATTCACCAGA
Organism: Gemmatimonadota bacterium; assembly: GCA_031127095.1. GTDB lineage: Bacteria > Gemmatimonadota > Gemmatimonadetes > Gemmatimonadales > Gemmatimonadaceae > Gemmatimonas. Next base: position 2,773 of record JARIEX010000063.1, on the reverse strand, counting down.
CGGCCCTGCGCATCGTCGGTGTACGCCGTCTCGCCGAGCGGCGTGTCGGCCGCGTCGTCAGGACCGGCCACCACGCGCACGATGGGCAGGTTGAACAGCTGCGCGAATTCGAAATCGCGCTCGTCGTGTCCCGGCACGGCCATGATGGCGCCGGTGCCGTACTCCATGAGCACGTAGTCGGCGATCCAGATCGGAATGTTCGCGCCCGTGGCCGGATTCACCGCCGTCGCACCGGTGAACACGCCCGTCTTGTCCTTGCTGCTCTTCCGCGCGATCACATCCTGCTTCTTGGTGGCGTCCTGATAGCCCTGCACCGCCTCGCGCTGCGCGTCGGTCGTGAACGTTGCCACCAACGGATGCTCGGGCGCGAGCACGAGATACGTCGCGCCGAAGATCGTGTCGGGGCGCGTCGTGAACACCGTCACCATCTCATCGTGCCCGCCCACGCGGAACGACAGCTGGGCACCTTCCGAGCGGCCGATCCAGTTTTTTTGTGCCGACTTGGTGATCGGCGACCAATCGAGCCAGTCGAGGTTGTTCAGCAGCCGCTCGGCATACGCCGAAATGCGGAAAAACCACTGCTCGAGAAACCGCTGCTCGACCGCCGTGCCGCAGCGTTCGCAGGTCCCGCCCTCCACCTGCTCGTTGGCAAGCACCGTCTTGCAGGACGGGCACCAATTCACGGCGGCGGCCTTCTTGTACGCGAGCCCCTGCCGATACAGCTGCAGGAAGACCCACTGCGTCCACTTGTAGTACTCCGGCCGCGACGTGTCCACCTTCTGCCGCCAGTCCACCATCAACCCCGCACGTTCCAGCTGCCGCTGGAAGTTCGCCACGTTCTTCGGCGTGAGTTCCATCGGGTGCGCGCCGATCCGCAGCGCGTAGTTCTCCGAGTGGATCCCGAACGCATCGTAGCCCAGCGGCTGGAACACGTTGTAGCCCAGCAGCCGGTGGAAACGCGCCGAGATGTCGCTGCCGGTGAACGCGAAGAGGTTTCCCACGTGCAGCCCTTCGGCCGACGGATACGGGAACATCATCAGCGCGTAGAACGGGCGCGCGGCGTGGTCGAGCGCGGCGTGATTGGTGCCGCGGTCGGCCCAGCGATCGCGCCACTTGGGCTCGATGGCGGCGGGCGCGTAGGGGGTGGGGAGCGTGGGTTCGGACATGCCGCAAGGTAAACGAACGGCGAACACCCTAGGGAACAGGGGGGAGGGTATCAGGGGGCAGGAAGCAGGTGAACGGCGCGTTGTTCCTGCACCCTGCCCCCTGATACCCTCCCCCCTGTTCCCTAGGGAGTTTTCACCCAAGGAGCGTCAGCACCCAACTTTCAACGTTTTAACAGATATGCCGCCTCCTCCAGCCGCGCCCCCTTCTCGTCGCACACCGCGAACTTTCCACCCGAATACAGGGTGGCTCCGCCGAAGCGGCCGTCCTTCGTGAGCGCGTAGAACTCGAGGTCGAACTTGGGGCGGCCGTTCGGGCCCATCAGGCGCGTTTCCGTCATGGCCACCACGCGCTCGAGGGTTTTGAGACAGGCCTCCTGCGGGCCGAGGCCCTGCCGCATGAACTCCACGATCAGGAACGACGCGCAGGTCTTGATGTTCGCTTCGCCGCGTCCTGTGCTACCGGCGGCACCCACGAGGTTGTCGCAATACTGCCCGGCGCCGATCACCGGCGAGTCGCCGATGCGCCCCGGCACCTTCCACGCCATGCCGCTGGTGGTGGTGACTGAGCCGATGTCGCCCGCCCCGTTCACGGCGTTCATGTTGATCGTGCCCGTCGTGAACTTGATCTTGATGTCGTCGTCGTGATCGAGCCACGCGTCGTTCGCGTTCAGACGCGATTTCCAGCGCATCCAGTCCTGGCGTGACTGCTCCGTGAGCAGGTTCTGCTCCTTGAACCCCATCGCCTTGGCGAACTTGGTGGCGCCGGCGCCAACCAGCATTACGTGGTCGGTGTAGTCCATCACCGCCTTGGCCACGAGCGAGGGGGTCGCGATCCCCTCGATCGCCGCCACCGAGCCGGCGCGGCGCGTGGGGCCGTGCATACACGAGGCATCCAGCTGGACCACGCCTTCCTCGTTGGGGAGCCCGCCCAGCCCCACCGACTGATCGGTGGGGTCGAGCTCCACGAGGTTCACCCCCGCAATGGCCGCATCCAGCGGATCCTCGCCGGCGAGCATGCGGTCATAGGCGACCCGCACCCCTTTGATGCCGTTGGACGACGACACCACCAGCGGGCGTCCCCGACCGTGCCAGGCCATGGGCGCGGCCGTCGCCGGCGCCGCGGCGCCGAGCAGGTCGTCAGGAAGGCGCGGCACGAAGCCGGCGGCGGCCAGCGCGGCGGTTCGCTCGAGAAAATCACGACGGGACACGGACACGGGAGGTCTCGGAAGCGGGGCCGGGTGACGGCGTGGGACCGGAAATGGTCAGGAAAGGCGCTGCCCGACGATATCGCCACGCACGACCGGTGGCGAGAGGCGGTACGGACGGGCACCTTCCCTACAGCAGGACCCACTCCGACTCCCCCCCATGACTTCTCCGGCCGAAATCGCCGACGCGCTGCGCGCCACCTCGTTCCTCGAGGGCTTCACCGACGCGCATCTTTGGAAGCTGTCGCGGCACGTGACGCCGCACACCCTCGTCCCCGACGAAACGCTCTTTGCCGAGGGGGAACCCCGGCAGCGCTTCGCCATTCTGATCAGCGGCGCGGTCGCGATCGAAAAGTCCTCCGACGGCCGCACCACGCGCCTCGTGACCCTCGGCGCCGGCGA
>JARIEX010000062.1 GCA_031127095.1 Gemmatimonadota bacterium | reverse complement strand
TTGGCATGCACGGGCTTGAGGCCCCAGTGCACCAGCTGCTGCTGGAGCTCAGCGCGCGTGAGGCTGTAGAGATCGCGTGGCGAGGAGGAGTCGGGCATGGCCATACGGGAATGTATCAGACCGCTTTGGCACGAACAGCCGATACCTCGGGATGCCCTGCTCATCCGGAACAGACGCGACTCCGTTCGGCACGTCGACGTATGGAGGCCACGCGCCGCGGCGAAAGCGGCGTAACAGCGTCCTTCGCCGTGCAGCAGCGCCAGATGCCAGCGATGCAAGACAGCCTGCCTGATCTCGAGCGTGCTGCCTGAGCGCACCTGCAGCGAAATGCGACGATGGTCGAGCGTCACCTCCGGCTTCGCTGCACGTTCCTTCAATACGAGCAGATACCGTCGCCCCCACCACCCGTCCGTCGGGCGGATGCACGGCCAGATGTACGTGCTGCACGTCCTTGCGCGTGACCTCCACGGATACGTCGCCAATCTCGGCCTCACGGTCTCGGTCGAGCAGGGGATACAGGGCGTTCTTCACCTTCGACTCGCGCGAGGTTGTTGAACAGCACCGTTGCCTCATGGTTGCCGTGCAGCACGGCCGGCACATCGTTCGTGCTGCTGCGGGCCGCCAGCTGGCGTGCCAGTTCCGCCGCTTTTCGCAGGAACTCCTCGTACGCTTCCGCACCCCGCCGACTCTGCTCGATGGGATCGTCCAGCAGCGTCGACACTATGATACCAGTGTGTCGATGAAACCGAAATATATCGACACAAGTCACTTGCCATGTTGATAGAGTCGACGCATGCTGTTGACATGTCGAAGATACCTCACTATGTCGACACTTCAACGACGGGTTGGCGCCCTGACCAGCCATACAATGCCTTACCGGCGCTTCCGCCCAGCGTAGACCTGGAGCCGAAAGTCGTGCTGAAGCGATGCATCACCGCCCGGGCGGCGCTGGCGGAGCTGAGTCAAGCGGCCAAACTCATCCCGAACCAGTCCGTCCTCATTGGCACGCTCCCGCTGCTTGAGGCCGGGGCAAGTTCGGAAATCGAAAACATCGTCACCTCCACAGACCGGCTGTTCCAGCATGTGAACGATGAAGCACACGCGGATGCGGCCACCAGGGAGGCGCTGCGGTACAGCCGTGCGCTCCTTGATGGTTATCGCGCACTCAGGGAACGTCCGCTGACCACGCGGACAGCCGAGGTGGTCTGCAGTCGCATCACGGGAGTCAACATGACCGTGCGGCGACTCCCGGGTACGGCGCTCCGGAACGCGACGACGAACGACGTGGTCTACACACCGCCCGAGGGAGAAGCACTCCTGCGCGAGCTGCTTGCCGACTGGGAGCGTTTCCTGCACGAGGCCGTCGACCTGGATCCGCTGATCCGCATGGCCGTCGGGCACTATCAGTTCGAAGCCATCCATCCGTTCGCGGATGGCAACGGCCGAACGGGCAGGGTGCTCAATAGCCTGTTTCTCATTGAGCAGGAGCTGCTCACGCTACCGATTTTGTACCTGAGCCGGTACATCAACAACAGCCGCTCGGAGTACTACCGCCTGCTGCGGCGCGTAACGAGCGACGCGGACTGGGAATCGTGGCTGCTCTATATCATCCGCGGCGTCGAAGAAACCGCGAAATGGACGACCGCGAAGATCGCCGCCATCGGGACATTGCAGGCGCACACGGCCGACTACGTGCGGCAAATGCTACCCAAGATCTACAGCCACGAGCTCGTGGAAATGATCTTCGAACTCCCCTATTGTCGCATTCACAATGTCACGGCGCGTGGCATTGCGAAGCGGCAAACGGCCTCGGTCTATCTCAAACAACTGGTGTCCATCGGGGTACTGACGGAGCAGTCGATATCGAAGGAGAAATTATTCATACATCCGAAGCTGATGCGCCTGCTCAGTGCGGATGAGAACAACTTCGAGCCCTACTCGGAGGTTTCGAAGGAGATTTCACGGGGTCGCGCGTCGTGAAATAGCCGCCGTCGGGCCCCCTCGCGTGATGACCCTCCACACCAGTAGAATCACCAAAACCTCAACCTGGGATCGTCGTGACGAAGCGTCGGAATACTCCTGAGAAGCACGTGGCATTGCCGCCGCAGGTCGCGCACGACGAGATGATGCGGGATCTCACCCGGCTGCTTGCGCAGCAGGAGTTCGGGAGTCTCGAGGAAATGACGGCGTTTCTGCAGAACGAAGTCACGGGCAAACCCCTCCCTCGGGTGTTGGGCACGACGGATCGCGAGCGGGCCGAGGATCTCGTCGTAGCCGCCGGTCGCGAGCGCTCGCTCCCCAAGGTGCGCGCACAGGTGGCCAAGGCGCTCACCCTCGACGCCGACTGCATCGCGGCGCATCTGCTGCTGGCCGAGGTGGCGGAGAGTCCGGCGAAAGCGCTCGCCCATTGTCGCGATGCCATTGCAGCAGGCGATCGCGTGCTGGCGGACGACTTGAGCGATCCCAACGCCCCGATCTGGTACATCCCCAAGGGCCGGCCGTACCTGCGGGCCCGGCAATTCCACGCCGAAATCCTCTGGCAGACCGGCGAGCGGCCAGCGGCGCTCGCCGAAGCGCGCACGATCCTGCGCCTCAACGCCGGCGACAATCAGGGCATTCGCTACATCCTGCTCGAGTGGCTGATGCGCGCCGGCTCCGTGGCCGACATCGACGCGCTGCTGGCCGCGTACGACGAACGCACCGCCGCGTGGACATTCACCACCGCGCTGCACCGGTTTCGCACCCTCGGCCCTACGGCGGAAGCGACAAAAGCGCTGCGTACCGCCATCAAGGCAAACACCCACGTCGCGCCGATGCTCCTCGGCACCGCGCCGATGCCGGACGAGCTGCCGGACTCGTACAGCATGGGTCACCCCTCCGAAGCCGCCATCTACGTGAGCGGATCGATCTCGACGTGGATCGACGCCGTCGGCGCATGCGAGTGGTTGGCGCAGGTGTCGCGACCGTCACCCGGCGGCCGGGCTGGCTCCACGCGTCGGTTGCGGTAGCCCGCATCGCGCCACCACGGCACCCCTCCCCTCGCCGAGGCTGGCGCGGCCGAGGGTGTCCCAAAGCCGCCTCTGCGTGGGGGCCGCCATCCAATCGACGAGCCGCGACCAAGGCCCCCCCGCGCAGTAAGCGGCGACTGGGACACCCTCGGCCGCCCCAGCCCCCGCGTACCACGATCCATCCGCCAAAAGCAGAGGCTTACGAGCGTACCAACTTCTTGTACTTGATCCGCGTCGGCATGTCCGCATCCGGGCCCTTCCGGCGCTTCAGGTCTTCGATGTACGCGCCGTAGTTCCCCTCAAACCACACCGTCTCCGAATCGCCCTCGAACGCCAGGATGTGCGTCGCCACGCGATCCAGGAACCAGCGATCGTGGGAGATGATCACCGCGCAGCCGGAGAAATCCAGCACCGCGTCTTCCAGCGCGCGCAGTGTATCGACGTCGAGATCGTTCGTCGGTTCGTCGAGCAGCAGCAAGTTGCCACCCTGCAGCACCGTCTTCGCGAGGTGCAACCGGTTGCGCTCACCACCTGACAGATTCGCTACCAGCTTCTGCTGATCGGCGCCCTTGAAGTTGAAGCTCGCCGCGTACGCGCGGGAATTCATTTCCCGCTTGCCCACGGTGATCGTCTCGCGTCCACCCGAGATCTCTTCCCACAGCGTGCGCTTGCCTTCCAGCGTGCGCGACTGATCCTGATACGAGATCTCCACCGTTTCACCGATTTTGAGCGCGCCACCATCGGGCGTTTCGAGCCCGTTGATCATGCGGAACAGCGTGGTCTTACCGGCACCGTTGGGACCGATAATGCCCACGATGCCGGCCCGCGGCAGATCGAACGTGAGATTGTCGAACAGCAGCTTGTCGCCGTACGACTTCTTGAGCCCCTTCGCGATCACCACGTCATTACCCAGACGCGGCGCCGGCGGGATCACGATTTCGTTCTGCATCGCGCGGTCCTGCTGCGCTTCACTCGCCAAGTCCTCGTACGCCGCCAAACGGGCCTTGTTCTTGGCCTGCCGCGCGCGGGGCGACATGCGCACCCACTCCAGTTCGCGCTGCAAGGTCTTCTGCCGCGTGCTCGCGTGCTTCTCTTCGAGCGCCATGCGGGCCTGCTTCTGCTCCAGCCAGCCCGAGTAGTTCCCCTCGTACGGCACGCCCTTGCCGCGATCGAGCTCGAGGATCCACTTCGCCACGTTGTCGAGGAAGTAGCGATCGTGGGTGATGGCCACCACCGTACCGGCGAAGCGCTCGAGATGATGCTCCAGCCACGCCACGCTTTCGGCGTCGAGGTGGTTGGTGGGCTCGTCCAGCAGCAGCATGTCCGGCTCTTCCAGCAGGATCTTGCACAGCGCCACGCGGCGCTTTTCACCGCCCGACAGCTTGGTCACGTCGGCATCGCCGGGCGGCAGACGCAGCGCGTCCATGGCCACGTCGATCTTGTTGTCGAGATTCCAGAGGTCGTGCTGGTCGATGTACTCCTGCAGCTTCCCCTGACGGTCGATCAACGCGTCGAAATCCGCATCGGGCTCGGCGAATTTGAGCGAAATGTCGTTGAACTCGTTCAGCGCATCACGCTGGGCTTTCACCGCGAGTTCCACGTTGCCGCGCACGTCGAGCGCGGGATCCAGCTCCGGCTCCTGCGGCAGGTAGCCGATGCGCGTGCCCTTGTGGGCCCACGCCTCACCCTGAAACTCGGTGTCGACACCGGCCATGATGCGCAGCAGCGACGACTTACCGGCGCCGTTCGGACCGAGCACACCGATCTTCGCGCCGGGGTAGAACGACAACCAGATGTCATCGAGGATGATGCGCGACGGTGGAACCACCTTGCGCAGCGCCTTCATGACGTAAATGAACTGCGGAGCCATATGTTGGGTCGAACCCGAAAAGCGGAGGGGAGGCCGTGCGGCGACGCCGGGGCGGCGCCGCCGGACGGCGGGACCTCGGAAAGCTAGCTAGATCATCTCGGGTTCCAGAGTGCGCTCCACCGCCTTCCCGTCCACCCGGCTCACGTAGTAGCACTTGGCGGCAGCCCGGGTGTGCACCACCCGCTTCACCGCCGTCTCCTCGAAGTAGATGCCGGCGTCGTTGTCGCAGGCGTACCCCGGCTTCATCGCGCCCGAGCCGATCAGCTGCTGGTACAGCGGACGGCGCCCCGGCTCCGCGTCATAGTGCGGCGAGTGGCTCCCCGGCAGGAAGCCCAGGCACTGCACCGTGGACAGCACCTTCGGCCGAGAATCGGTGGTCCCTTCCTCGAACCAGCACAGCGACCCCGCGCTCGCGCCGCCCAGCACGATCCCGCGATCCCACGCCTGCCGCAGCAGCACGTCGATCCCCTGCGCCTTCCAGATCGCCTGCTGGTTGAGCGTGTTGCCGCCCGAGGCCACGATGCCGTCCATCGAGAGCAGCACCTCGTCCCACCCCAGCGACTGCGCCGTGCTCGCGATGAACATGTTCTGCACGTGCGCCTCCACATTCAGCGGCGCGCAGGCCTTGTACCAGTTCAGCGCCGACGCATCGCGGTCGGCCGACGCCGTGGGCAGATACAACAGGCGCGGTCGCGCCTTGCCGGTGAGCTGCGCCATGTAGCGGATGAACGACGTCCCGAAGCCGCCGCCCGCGATCAGGATCTTGCGCGTGGCCCGCTCGGTGCGCATCGGCGCCGTGGGCATGCCGTCCACGTAGGTGGCCGAGCGCTCGCCCGCCGACTCCGTCCCGCCCAGCGACTGCGCCAGCGCGCCCGCCGTTCCCAAGGCTGATGTCACCAGAAACTCCCGTCGAATCATGTCCGGCTCCGTGAATGAATGGTCGCGCAGGGACGTCACTTCCTCAGTAACACGTCCGTCATCTTCCGCACCGGGCTCACGTAGGCGCTGATCAGGCTCTCATGCCCGTCGGGGCCGATCGCCGCCACCCCGAACACGTAGTCGTCGATCGACACGTTCGGGAGCAGCAACTGGGTCACGTTCCCCACCACCTGCGACTTCTGCCAGTCGTTGGTCCACGCATCTCGCGAGTAGATGCGATAGGCCACCGCGCCGGGCGACGCGGCCCACTGCAGGCTGGCGTCGTACCCCGACGGGCCGCGCCCGATCGTGGCCGTGCCGCCCGCGGTGGTCACGCGCGGGGCCGGCGGGGCCAGCGCCACCGAGGCCGCCGCCGCCGCGTTCACCCGCGCGTTCTGCGCGAGGTAGCGGAAGTCCATCCCTTCGATCTTGTCGTCGGGCGAGTGTTGCCGCGTGTAGTTCTCGTTGGCCTCGCGGAACGCCACCGCCGGAAAGTCGAACGCCGCGAACGACGAATGGTCGCTGCCGCGCCCGAAGCGGTCCTCGCGCGCCATCAGCCGGATGGTGTGCGACGGCACGTAGGTGCCCGCCACGCGCTGGATGTAGCGCGCCAGCGAGCGGTGCATCGAGTCCTCGGGGCCCAAGGAGTAGATCTTGACGCTTTCCCCGTCGATGATGCCGTTGCCGCCCAGACTGCTGCCCACGATGTCGTTGTTGAAGTTCGCTTCGACCACCGTCTTGGCGGCGTTCAGCGCCATCGCGTGGGCCATCGAGCCGATCAGCCCCTGCTCCTCACCGGCCCACGTCACGAACACCAGCGTCGCGTCGAACGTAATCCCGCTCTCGGCGAACACCCGCGCCAGCTCCATCGTGAGCGCCGTGCCGCTGCCGTCGTCGTTGGCGCCCGGTGCGTCGGCATCGTTGTTGATCGTGGGGCGCACCAGCGGCTGGCTGGGGGCGGCACCGGCGGCGGTGGCCGTCGCATCGGCACCCGCCGGACGCCGCGAGTTCACGGTGTCATAGTGACCCGTGATGTACACCCGGCGCGCGCTCTTGCCCGGCAGTACCGCCACCACGTTCACCAGCTCCACGTCACGCGTGATGCGCCCCTGCTGCGCCAACGCGTGGCGGTCGTACGACACCTGCAGCTTGGGGCTCATGCGCGTGAATTCGCCGTGGATCCAGCGGCGCGCCGCCCCGATCCCGCGCGTGGTGGACACGGTATCCGACAGCGTCGCGCGCGTGCCGAAGCCGGCCAGCGTGGTGGCCGTGGCCTGCAGTCGCGCTTGCGACACGGCGGCCACCAGCTGCGCGATCCGGGGATCGACATCGGGACGGATGGTGCCCTGCGCTCCCAGCACCGCGGTGAACGGGAACGTGGCCGTGGTGGCGACGGACAGCAGAACGGGGAGCAGAAGCCGGCGGGTCAGGCGCATGGGATCCGGAGCGACGTGAGGGGACGGGGATGTGTGTCGACAACGCAGGACTGCCACAGTATGCTGTCCGCACGCCGTCCGGGCACCTTTCCGCCACCCTGACCCGCTCCGCCATGCTTCGCTGCGCCCCGCTGCTGGCCGTGCTGCTCCTGATCGGCCTTGTTGCCCCGCCCTCGGTCCTGCCGGCCCAACGGCCCAGACGCCCCAAGCCGCCGGCAGGCGTGCAGGTGGCCACCTCCGCCAACCTCGAGATCTACGTCGAGTCCAAGGGGACGACGCCGTACGCCGGCGGCCGGACGCTCCATGTCGTCGAAGCCGTCGTCGTGGTCCTGAAAACGGCGAAACACGGACGGCAGCGCATGACCGAGCGCGCCGAGGCCATCAACGCCGACCTGCTCAAGCCGGAGATGTGGAAGATTGCCGATTTCGACGGCGACGGATTTGACGATTACCGGGTGGTGAAGGCGATCAGCGCCTCGGGGTGCCGGACCTGGTGGACCTGGACGTATCTCCCCGACAGCGAGCGCTTCACCTTCGCCTCGAAGATCGAGTGGCAGACGGATGCCGCCGGCAAGCCGGTGCGCTTCTGCCGGTAACGGCGCGCCCGTCGTTGGCGGTGCCCCGAGCGAGGGTGCTCGGATTGGCCGTGGCCCTGCTACTCGGGGTGAGTGGGGCGACCCCCCTGCGCGCCCAGTCGGCGGGCACCGCCGCGCCGCCGCCACTGCCGGGCGCCCCGGCGACAGAGTCGCCCGCCGCGCGCGTCTGCGTCGATGCCGCGGGGACGGCCGTGGCCGGATCAACACTGATCGCCGACGCCCGCACCGGTGCCCTCGTGGCCGGCCACGCGGAACGGGTGGACCGGCCACTCATCCCGGCGTCCACCTTCAAGATCATCAGCGCCCTCGTCGCCCTCGAAACGGGGGTGATCGCCGAGGCGCAGACGGTGATTCCGTGGGACAGCGTCACCCGCGACCGCCCGGAGATCAACCGCGACCTGGACCTCCAGACGGCGTTCCGTCTGTCGGCCGTGCCGCATTTCCAGTCGCTGGTGCGGCGCATCGGCCCGGCGCGGATGCAGCACGCGCTCGATACCATCGGGTACGGCAACCGCAACATCGGGGGCGGGATCGACCAGTTCTGGCTCACCGGCGCGCTGCGCATCTCGCCCCGCGAGCAGGTGGCGCTGCTTACGCGGCTGCTGCACGACGACCTCCCGGTCTCACGGCGCAGTATGGCGATCGTGCGGGCGATGATGCTGCACGAGGCCACCGCTGCCTACACCATCCGGGCAAAGACGGGACTCGCCACGCCCCCGGGATCGGAGACGGTGGGATGGTGGGTGGGATGGGTGGAACACGGCGCAGCGGTGCACGTGTTCGCGACCGTCCTCGAAACGGCCGCCCCGACGGCCAGTTTCAACGCGCAGCGGCTCGCCGTCTCCCGCTGCGCGTTGCAGGCGCTGTCGATCCTGCCGGTCGGTCCGTAGTAGCGGCGGGTGGGCCCCCACGGCCGATGGCCCACGGCCGATGGCCGCAAGCCGAAAGCCCCAAGCCTTCAGCCATGGGAGCCGAGGGCTCTGTGCTTCGGGTGTGCTTCGGGCTTTGGGGCTGTGGGCGCTCGGCCGTGCGCCGTGAGCCATCGGCTGTGGGCACTCCACCCACGGCCGATTGCCCACGGCCGATGGCCGCAAGCCGAAAGCCCCAAGCCTTCAGCCGTGGGAGCCGAGGGCTCTGTGCTTCGGGTGTGCTTGGGGCTTTGACGCTGTAGGCGCTCGGCCGTGCGCCGTGCGCCATCGGCCGTGGGCATTCCACCCACGGCCGATGGCCCACGGCCGATGGCCGCAAGCCGAAAGCCCCAAGCCTTCAGCCATGGGAGCCGAGGGCTCCGAGCTCCCGCTGTGCTTCGGGCTTTGGGGCTGTGGGCGCTCGGCCGTGCGCGGTGCGCCATCGGCTGTGGGCGGTTTGTATGGAACGCGCCCTGCCATTCCGCCGTATCTTTCCGTACATGCCCGCCCTCCTCCAGATCGCCGACGTCACCGCGCAACTCTCCGGCAGCCCCGCCGCCGCGCTCCCGCTGCTCTTCGCGGCCGGGGTGCTGACGTCGCTCACGCCGTGCGTGTACCCGATGATCCCGATCACGGCCGCGATCGTTGGCGGGCAGTCATCATCGGAGCAGTCCGGCGCCACCATCGCGTCAAAGTGGCGCCCGCTTGGCCTTTCGCTCACGTACGTGTTCGGCCTCGCCTCCGTGTACGCCGGACTGGGCCTGCTCGCCGGGCTCACCGGCACCATGTTCGGCACGGTGTCCGCCAACCCGTGGGCCTACTTCACCATGGCCAACCTGCTCCTGCTGGCCGCGCTCGCCATGCTCGACGTGCTCCCCGTGCGCGTCCCCGCCGCCCTCATGCAGCGCGCCGCCAACGCCGGCACCGGTGGCCGCGTGGCCGGCGCCTTCGTCATGGGCGCCGCCTCCGGACTCGTCGCCGCCCCCTGCTCCGCCCCGGTCATGGCCGCCGTCCTCACCTGGGTCTCCACCACCGGCTCCGCCCTGCTCGGCTTTCTCTACCTCTTCACCTTCTCGCTGGGCATGTGCACGCTGTTGGTCGTCGTCGGCCTCTCGGCGGGCTCACTCGCACGCCTCCCGCGCGCCGGCGCCTGGATGCTCACGGTGAAAAAGGTCTTCGCCTTCGTCATGCTGGGCATGGCGGAGTACTATCTGGTCAAGATGGGGCAGGTGTTTTTCTAGCCGACACACCGTGCGCTGTGAGTGCTTGGTGAAAGTGACGAGTCACGAGTCACCCAACCTCTCAACTCCCAACTTGTACTCATAACTCGACACCCACATGCTCCGCGCTCTCCGCACCGCCTTCGCCGCCGCCACCCTGGCCATCGCCACCCCCGCAATGGCTCAGGACCTCGGCATCCCCGTCGGCGAAACGGCCCCCGGCGGCCCCCTCGAGACCCTCGACGGCAAAACCGTCGACCTCTCCGCCTACCTCGGCAAATCGCCCGTCGTCATGGAGTTCTGGGCCACCTGGTGCGGCAACTGCAAGCAGCTCGAGCCCGCCATGCGCGCCGCCATGACCAAACACGGCGCGCAGGTGAAGTTCGTGACGGTCGCCGTGTCGGTGAACCAGTCCATCGAACGCGTGAAGGCGTGGCAGAAGGCCAACAAGCTCGGCGGCGAGCTCCTCTACGATCGCACGGGCACCGTGAGCGGCGCCTACGACGTACCGGCCACCAGCTACGTCGTCGTCGTGAATCGCGCGGGAATGGTGGTCTACACCGGCGTCGGCGGTACGCAGAATATCGACGCGGCGATCAAGAAAGCGCAGTAAGCGCCGCCGCGCGGATGCGCGGCATGAGCGTGTCGCGGATCATCTGCACACACGCCTCCCGCATCTTGGGCAGGAACGTGATGGTGTAGATCAGCCGCAGCGACGCCAGGAAATCGCGGTGCTGCGCGAAGTACGCATACTCCTCCGGCGTCTTGTCCGCGAAGTAGTGCGCCACGAAGCGCTCCCACAGCTCGAAGCCCATGGCGTTGGGGATCTTCGTGGCCAGTTCGCTGATCCCCAGCTCGGGCACCCCATAAATGGTGCACAGCAGACCGACATCGAACAGGTAGCTGCCGCGCGAGAAGTCACCCATGTCGATGATGACCGGCTCGCCGTCGCGGATCATGATGTTGCTGGAATGGATGTCGAAGTGCACGCAGGTGTCCGCCTCCGGCATGCTCGACAGCTGCTCGTGCAGCAACGCGATATCCGCGGGCGGCAGAAAGAAATCCATCTGGTCGATGTAGCCCCGGAAGCGCGCCTTGAGGTCGGGGAACACCGCCGGATCCGCGGGCGTCGCGTGGATGGTCTGCGCCACCCGCGCCAGCGTGGCGGCGTGCCGGTCGAGCTGCTCGGGCTCGTTCCGGATCACGGCGCTGAACAGCTGCGCATCGAGCATCTCGTACACGATGCCCGTGCGCGTGCCGCACGAGACGACATCGTACGAGATGGCCGTCGGCACCCCCAGCACGAACGCGGCCTTCGCGAACGCTTTCTCCTGCGCGGCGATCTCCGGGGCGACACCCTCGTGATACAGCTTCACGATCGTCTCGTCATCCAGACGGTAGCACTCGCCGCACACACCGGCCGACATGAGCTCGAGTCCGTCGATGCTGATCTCGCGCACCTTGGGGCGGATGTGCAGCAGGCTCGAGAGCCCCGTGAGCTCGAACACGTGCTGCACGTCACGGCTCACGTTCGTGACCTCCATGCGCCCCTGCCGCGCGACCAGCAGCTTCTGCGCCCGCAACACCTCCCGCAGCCCCGCACTCGACACATACGCGCAGGCGTCGAGATCGAGCACGAGTACCTGCACCGCCTCCTCCTGCATCACCCGCTCGAGTGCCTCCGTGAACACCGCGGCGGAAACGCCGTCGAGACGACCGGACAGCGTGAGCGTGCACGTCACGTCGGTGCGGGAGATAGCGATCTGCATGGCGTCGAGAGGTAGGCGGTGACCGGGGCGACACACACGATTGGAGTGCGGCCACTGCCACCCAGTATAGCCGCGGCCGTTCCCGCATGGCGAACCGGTCCGGGCTGGAGCATACTTCCCGCTCGCGCCTCTACCATGGATGCGCCCTCCATCTCGACGCCGGGACCTGCTGATGATCATCCCTTACCGCCGGGCGCTGGCGTTGCTCGCACCGCTCCTGCTGAGCACCGCCTGCGGAACGGCCGATCCGGCCGCTGACGCGCCCGGCGCCGATGGTGCGGCAGCAACCGCGGCAGCGACCACGCGGATGTCATCGACAGCCGATCTGAACGGCAAGCGACTCGGCGTCGTCCTCGGCTCCGTGTACGACAAGTTCGCGACCAAGACCTACCCCGCGGCCACGGTCCTCACCTTCGATGCCGGCACGGACCTCCAGCAGGCCGTCCTCGCGGACAAGGTGGATGCCGCCCTCACCGACGAGGAAGGCCTCCTCGAGATGTTCGGCACCAGCGGGGAACTCGCCATGCTCGGCGAGCCGATCCTCCGGCTCCCGCTCGGGGCCGGCTTTCGCAAGGACAACACCGCGCTGCTCGCCGCCTTCAACGGCTTCCTGCGCGACATCCGGGCCAATGGCGTCTACGCGGACATGGTGGATCGCTGGGTGGTCCGGCACGAGACGACCATGCCCGTCATCAAGGCGCCGCCCGCCTCGGGCACGATCACCGTGGGCGTCGCCGGCGGCGGATTGCCCTTCGGCGGCATTCAGAACGGCGTGTACGTGGGCTTCGACGCCGAGATGCTGCAGCGGTTCGCCGCGTCTCAGGGCAAGAGCATCACGCTGGTCCAGATGCCCTTCGGGGGACTGATCGCCGCCAACGCGAGCGGCAAGATCGACATGATCGTCGCCTCCATGTTCATCACCGAGGAGCGGAAAGAGCGGATCGCGTTTTCTGATCCGTACTTCGAGACCAACGGCCGCGCCTACGCGCGCACGGCCAACATCGCGCCCGCCTCCGCGTCGGCACCCGGCGCGCCCGCCACCACGGGCGCGATGTTCCGCTCCACCGACGATCTCGACGGCAAGCGCATCGGCGTGCAGCTGGGCACCGTCTACGACCGCTACGCCACGAAGACCTATCCGCGCGCCACCGTGGTGCAGTTCCCCACGTATCAGGACGTGACGCTGGCCGTGACCGCGGGCAAGGTGGACGCGGGACTCAGCGACGTCGAGACGCTGGCCGAACTGATGCTGGTCAACACCGCGCTCGTGCCCTTCGGCGAGCCGCTGTTCTCGTCGCCGGTCGGCGCCGGCTTCGCCAAATCGCGCACCGAGCTGCGGAGTGCCTTCAACGCGTTCCTCACGCAGATCCGTGGCAACGGCGTCTACGACGACATGGTCACCCGCTGGATGAAAACCCACAACCGGACCATGCCCACGCTGCCTGCCACGCCCACGAACGGCGTGCTGGTGGTGGGACTGTCGAGCGGCGGCTTTCCGTTTGCGGCCGTGCAGAATGGCGAGCATGCCGGTTTCGACATCGAGCTCGCGCGGCGCTTCGGCGCGTCGCTCGGCAAGGACGTCCGCTTCGCTGATCAGGAGTTCGGCGGGCTGATCGCCGCGCTGATCAGCGGCAAGGTCGATGTCATCATCGCCGACATGTACATCACCGAAGAACGGCAAAAGAGCATCGATTTCTCCGATCCGTACTTCGCCCAGGCGAATGTGGCCTTCACCAACAAGGTCAACACCGTGGCGCCGAGCACGGGTGCCGCACCGGCTGAGACCCGCGCCTCGTGGATCGACGGCATCGTGTCCAGCTTCCAGAGCAACATCATGCAGGAAAAGCGCTACCTGCTCATCTGGGACGGCCTCACCACCACCACGCTGATCGCCGTGCTCTCCGCCCTGTTCGGCACCGTACTCGGAGCGCTCATCTGCTTCATGCGCCTGTCGTCACGCGCGCTGTTGCGGCTGCCGGCACAGGCGTTCATCGCCGTGCTGCGCGGCACGCCGGTGGTGGTGCTGCTGATGCTCATGTTCTACGTCGTCTTCGGCTCGATCAACATCAATCCGGTCATCGTCGCCGTGATTGCCTTCGGCATGAACTTCGCCGCGTATGTGGCCGAGATTTTCCGGTCGGGGATCGAGGGGATCGACGCCGGGCAGTCCGAGGCCGGCACCGCGATGGGATTCACCCGCGTGCAGACGTTCCGCTTCGTCATCATGCCGCAGATGATCCAGCGCATCCTCCCCGTGTACAAGGGCGAGTGCATCTCGATGGTCAAGATGACCTCCATCGTGGGCTACATCGCGGTGCAGGACCTCACGAAGGCCAGCGACATCATCCGCAGCCGCACCTTCGACGCGTTCTTCCCGCTGGTGATGGTCGCCGTGCTGTATTTCCTGCTGGCCGGCATCCTGATGCAGGCCCTGGGCGCGCTGGAACGGACCACCGACCCGCGCCGGCGCCGCTTGGCGGCGCGCTGACGTCGCGGTCAGCGCGCCCGGAGCACCAGCGCCGCTTCCGCCGTCAGCCCGTCCACGAGGGCGGCCAGATGCGACACATCGGTGCGCGGATTCATCACGGTCACCCGCAGCACCCGCCGCCCCTCGAGCGTGGTGGCCGTGATCCAGCCCCGCCCCGAGCGGTTGTAGCGCTCGCGTAACGCATCGGTCAGCGCGTCGCGATCGGCGCCGTGGACACCCGCCGGCGTCCACGCGAAACACAAGATGTTCGACATGGGCTCGTGCAGCGGCAGGAAGTCATCGCGGGCCGCGAGCAGGTCGTGCAACATGTGCGCCATGTGGCACAACCGCTCGTACAACTGCGCGAGCTGGTCGGCGCCGTAGCGCTCCAGCGCCACCCAGAGTTTGAGCACGTCGGCGCGGCGCGAGCACTGGAACGAGCGCGGACCGAGATCCCAGATCTGGGCCTGCGTCCCGGCACCGAACAGGTACGGCGCCGCCTGCGTGAACGCGAGCGTGAGATCGTCCTGCCGGCGCATCAACACCATCCCCGCCGACAGCGGCAGCAGCAGCGTCTGGTGCGGATCCCACGCAATCGACCGGGCGCGCACCAGCCCCTGCACGTAGTGCGCGTGCCGCGACGACAGCAGCGCCGTCCCGCCGTGCGCCGCATCCACGTGCATCCAGAGCGGCCCGTGGTCGTCGGCAAAGGCGTCGCACAGATCGGCCACAGCCTCGAGATCGTCGAAACTGCCCGTGGCGGTGCAGCCGGCCGTGGCCACGACCGCCATCACGCGCGTCCCCTCGGCCTGCAGCCGCGTCAGCCGGTCGCGCAACGCCTCGGGATCCATGCGCAGCGCGCGCGACGGCACCACGTGCACGCGTGAGAGCCCCAGCCCCATCTCCCCCGCGGCGCGCGACACGGTGTGGTACGCGTGCTCACCGCACACGATTACCGGCGGCGTCGCGCCCAGCCCGTTCGTCCACACGTCGGGCACGGCGCGGCTGCGCGCCGCCAGCAGCGCCGTGAACGTGGCCTCCATGCCGCCCGAGGTCATCGTGCCGCCGGCGTGCTCGTCCCACCCCACCAGATCGGTCATCCACGCGATCACTTGATGCTCGAGCGGCGTGAACGACGGCGACATCTCGCGCACGGCCTGCGACTGATTGAGCGCACTGATCAGCGACTCCGTCCACACCGCCGCGGGCAGCGGCGCCGACACCTGATGCCCGATGTACATCGGGTGGGCCAGCCGGTTCACATCGTCCAGCAGCAAGCGCGAGAGACGGCGCGCCACGTCGGCGAGGGGACGCGACGCGCGCGGCATGGGGCCGTCCAGACGGTCGGCGATCGCCTGCGCGCTGTGCCATGTGGACACGGGGCCCTCGCCACGGCGCGTCTCGGCGAAGTACGACGCGGCCAGCGCCAGGATCGGCGCGGCGGCATCGAGCGTCATATCGTCCTCGAGCATCGCCAGCAGCGCGGCGTCGTCCCGCTCGTCGGGGAGGGTCATCCGGTGTACGCACGCGGGACGGTGCGCTGCACCCGCGCATCCCACCGCCAGTGCCGCGCGGTGGTGCACCGCGTGCCACCGATCCAGCGGTCGATGCCGTTGGCCTGCACCGCATCGGCCCGCGCGCACACCACGTCCTGTCCGAACGGCGTGAGCATGACCATCCGCTCCCAGAAGTCGCGGCCGTCGGCACCACGACGTGGCGCGATCACGCGCGAGCCGTTGGTGTGCACCACGATGGGATGCGCGCAGTCGCTGAGCCGTTCGGCGTACCACGCAAAGCTCGCGTCACCCAGCCAGATCCACGACTCCGTGCGCTGATGCGCCGCGAACAGTTTGGCCAGCGTGATCGGCCCGGGGGACAGCGCTTCGCACAGCTGCCGCTCACTGCGCGACAGTCCGGCATCCTCATCGGGATACTCCTCCAGCTGGCGGCGCAGCGCCGCCGTGAGATGCGGCAGGCGCACGGCATCATCGGCCGCATACGTGCGCGCTGTGACATCGCGATCCAGCGCCTGCATCACAGCCGGCACGGCATCGGGTGTCTCCGCCGTGAAGGCCGCCCACGCGGCGGCACCGTGATCGAGGTCACACGCCTGCACCGTCCGTCGCGCCTGATAGAGCGGGAGGAATTTCTCCGGCAACATCGGGCCGAGGTAGCAGTCGGCCGGCGCAATCGTGATCCGCGGACAGTGCGCGCGGTCACGACGCCGGAAGCGCGCCAGAATCTGAATGAGCTGCAGTTGATCATACAGATCCGGCTCGAACCACAGCACCACCTCATCGCCCCCCTGTACATCATCCAGCCGCGCATCGCGTTGCGCGAAGTCATCACGGATGGCGGGCTCATCGCCCCACCCGCGCGCGGCCAGAAACGCCGCCCGCTCGCGATGGAACGCGACCGCATCATCGTCGGGCGGTACCGGCCCGTCGTGCAGCGCGTCGCGCCACGACACGATGTCGCCCGGCAGGCCGGACCGTGCGAGCATCGCGGCCGCCGCATCGCCGTTGGTGAGGTGCAAGGTCAGCATAGCGTAGGTATGTTGTCTGGAGCCGCGCTGATGCGCCAGACGTCACCTGAGGACGGCGCGTTCCACCGGATGCCGGCGTTCATCATTCCGTCGCCATGATGCCCGAACCCCGCGCCGTCGGTCCTGCCGCCACTGCTCCCGCTGTCGCCCCGCCGGAGATCGAACCGGCGATCGCGTCGGCCGTCTCGCCGCGTCCGTTAGACGAACCGGAACCGGAGCTGCTGGGCGACGGACAGACCGCACTGTGGGCCGTGGTGTTCGCCGGCGGCATCGGGACCCGGTTCTGGCCCCTCAGCACGCCCAGACGCCCCAAGCAGCTGCTGGCGCTCGTGAACGAACGGCCACTCATCGCCGACACCGTCTCGCGTCTGGCGCCGCTGGTGCCACCCGAGCGCGTGCTCGTGGTCACCAGCGCCGACATCGCCGACGCGCTGCACGAGGCGATCCCCGACGTGCCGCGCAGCAACATGCTCATCGAACCGCGGCCGCTCGGCACCGCCGCCGCGCTGGCGTGGGGGGCCAGCGAAGTGGCCCGTCGCGCCGGCCCCGACGCCGTGTTCTGCGCCCTGCACGCCGATCTGGCGGTTGGCTTCCCCGAGGCGTTTCGTGAAGCCCTCCGGCGTGCCGCCGCCATCGCCACCACCGAACCGGTGCTGGTCGCCCTCGGCGCCACCCCCACGCGGTGCGAAACCGGCTTCGGGTACCTGCAGCCCGGCGCGCCGTTCGATCTGTTCGTCTCGCGGGC
>JARIEX010000061.1 GCA_031127095.1 Gemmatimonadota bacterium | reverse complement strand
CGGTGGGCGCCAAACTCACGCGCGCGCAGCTGGCGGATCGCGTGGATGCCTGCACCGGCGTGCGAAAGCCGGCCGCGGCGCGCTCGCCCGAGCAGGCGCAGCGGCTGGCCACGATTCTGTCGGCGGTGAAGGTGCCGGAGCGGACGCTGATCGCGCACCTGAATTGGGGCACATGGCACTTTCAGGACATCGTCTCCAAGCGGACCGGCGGACGGAATCCGTTCACGACTGATGGGGTCACGTACGCGGGTGACGCCGCCCTCAATGCCCGCATCCTGCGCTACACGGCCGATGCCGGAGCGGTGGCGGCGCTGGCGGCCGACGCCGACCCCACGGGGCGCATTCCTGTGCCGGTGCTGACCATGCATGCCATCGACGATCCCACGGCGTTCGTGGAGCTCGAGCACACCTTCCGCGGCACGATGGAGCGCGCCGGGCGCGGCGACGCGTTGGTGCAGCTGTTCACGCAGGACCGCGAGCACAGCTATCTCAGCGATGCGCAGTACGTGACGGCCATGCAGGCGCTGTTGGCGTGGGTGGAGGAGGGACGTGTGCCGTCGCCGGCGGGCGTCGCCGCCGCCTGTGCCACCGTCGCCGCCGTCTACGAGCCGGCCGCGGGGTGCCGCTTCATGCCGTCGTATGTGCCCGCGCCGTTGTCGTCGCGCGTGCCGTCGCGTGTGAAGCCGGGGCGCACCGGCGCGGGGGCGGCGCGATGAGCGCCTCGTTACGCAACGGCAAACGCCCGTCGATGCGTCGCGCGCCGCGCGTCGTGGCCGGCGTGCTCACCGCGGTGCTCTCGGCGGCTGCCGCGTGCCGGCCGTCGGCGCCGTCGTCACCCTCGGAGACGGCCGCGCAGTTCTACACGCTGCTCGACGGACTCGGCGTGCGCGGCGTCCCCGATTCCCTCGCGCTCGACGCCGTCCGCCCCTATCTCGACACGGCGTTGGTGCAGTTGCTCATCGAGGCGAGGCAGGCGCGCGATTCCGTGGCTCGTCTGGTGCCGCGGGAAAAGCCTCCGTTCATCGACGGTGACCTGTTCAGCAGCCTCTTCGAAGGGAACACGTCGTTCGGCATTCGCCGTGTCGTCCAGCGCGGCGACACCACCTTCGCCGTGATGGCGTTCACGAACGCCATGCAGCCGCCCACGGTAAGGTGGACCGACACGCTGGTGATCGTGCCGCGGGCCAACCCGGCGCCGAAGAGTCCGCAGTTCGTGATCGCCGACCTGCGCTATGGCGCCGCATGGGACTTCGGCAATCGGGGCACGCTGCTCGGGGGGATGCGTGCCGCGTTGTCGGTGGATTCGACGGCGGTCACACCTGCTGCGTGCGCCACGCCCCCTTGCGGAACAGCACCGCGCTGACCGCGGCCAGCAGCGTGTAGGCGACCAACACCGACACGAACACCGCGTGTGCGCCCATCGTGGTGCGGGTGGTGAGCACCCAGGCCAGCGGCAGTTCGAACGCCCAGAACACGGCGACGTTGATGCGGGTGGGGGTGCGCGTGTCGCCCGCGCCATTGAAGGCCTGCGTGAGCACCATGCCGAACGCGAAGAACGGAAACCCGAGCGCCATGGTCCGCAAGCCGTACACCGCCACCTCGGCCACCGCCGGGTCCGTGGTGAACGCGGCCACAATGGACGGCGCGAAGGCCACAAAGAGCGCCCCCATGACGCCCAGGAACGCCACGTTGTAGCGGGCGGCAGTCCATACCGCGCGGTCGGCGCGGTCGGGGTCCCGTGCGCCGAGCGCTTGTCCCACCATGGTCGCGGCCGCGTTGCACAGCCCCCACGCCGGAAGCAGCGCAAACATCACCATCCGTACCGCGATCGTGTAGCCGGCCATCGCCGCGCTGCCGAACGTCGCCATCAGGCGGATCAGCACGATCCAGCTGAGACTGCCCACGAGCACCTGAAACGTGGCGCTCCCCGACCGCTGGAGCATGGCGCGCATGGTCCCGACCTCCAGCACGAGGTGGCGGCGGGCAACCCGTAGATGCCCCGAGCCGCGCGTGAGGCGCCAGAGGGCATAGGCCACTCCGGTCGCGCGGCCGAGGGTGGTGGCGATCGCGGCGCCGGTGACGCCCCACTCGGGGAACGGGCCCACCCCGAAGATGAGCAAGGGGCCGAGGACGATGTTGATGCCGTTGGCCAGCCAGAGCACGCGCATGGATACGGCGGCGTCCCCGGCGCCTCGGAACGCCGCGTTGAGCACGAACAGCAGAAAGGCGGTGCCGCTGCCGCCCAGCAGGACGCGCGTGAACAGGGTCCCGGTGGCCGTCACGTCCGGCGTCGCCCCCATGAGGCGCAGCAACGCCGGGGCGGCGATCGCCCCGCTGACGCCGATCACGACGGAGGCCACCACCCCGAGCGCGATCATCTGCACCGCCGCCCGGGCCGCGCCGTCGGCGTCACGTTCACCGACCCGGCGCGCCACCACGGCGGTTCCGGCGATCGACAGCCCCATGGCGATGGTGTACACCACGATCATCATGGACTCGGTGAGCCCCACGACCGCCACCGCGCTGGCTCCCAGGCGCGCCACGAAGAAGACGTCGGAGAGCGCGAACAGACTCTCCATGACCATTTCCAAAACCATCGGGATGGCGAGCAGGACAATCGACTGCCCGATCGATCCCGCCGTATAGTCGTGCGTCGTGCCGCGCAGCGCGCTGGCCACGATCTGCCACCACGACCGCGGGTCGTGTTCACGTGCCGGATCTTGCATGACCGGAAGGCTCAACCGGACTCCTTGGCCGCGCAAGCGGTTGGAATGTCTCGTCGTCTGTGAGGACGCCGACCACGGCCCGCCCCCGCCCCCGTTGCGAATCGCCGCGTTCGGGCGGAAGTTGGCAGGAGCGGGAGCGGCTCCGACGGCGCCGCTCCGTTCGTCTCCCTCCGCCTGTCCCCCCATGCGTACGCTGTCCGCCCTCTCCGCCTCGGCCGTGGCCGTCGCGCTGGTCGCTGCCCCGTTGTCCGCGCAGCGCCCGGTGCTGCCGCCGGTGGTCGCGCCCATTGACTCCACCGATCCGGTGGCGCTGATGGTCGCGCGCCTCGATCTCGAGCAGTACAAGACCACGCTCAAGGGCCTCACGCAGTTCGGTGACCGGAAGCAGGGCACCAAGCGCAACCGCGACGCGGTGGATTGGATCGAGGCGCAGCTCAAGAGCTACGGCTGCTCGAACACCGAGCGCATCATCTATCGGTACGAGCCGCCCACGCTGGCCGAGCGTCCGGCCACACCGCCAGCGGCGGCCGCACCGCCGGCACCCGGACAGCCGCCGCTCCGTCGGGTGGGGCCGCCCGCCACGCAGGCCTCGGGCGGTGGACGCAACCGCGGCATCCGCACGCGGACCGGCGTCAACAACGACTCGCTGCTGCAGCCGGATCTCGCGTTGCGCGCGCTGAACGCCGAGCCGAGCACACCGGGCGAGCGTCAGGAGGTGTATTGCACGAAGATCGGCACCACACATCCGGAAGAGATGTACATCGTGGGGGCGCACATGGACGGCCACGGGTGGGGCGCGGCCGTGAATGACGACGGCTCCGGCACCGCGCTGGTGATGGAGCTGGCGCGCGTGTTCAGCAATCCCGACGTGCAGACCGAGCGTTCCATTCGCTTTGTCCTGTGGAACAACGAAGAGACCGGCCTGAACGGCGCGCGCGCGTACATCGAACAGCGCCAGAAGCTTCAGGGCATCGAAGAGCCGAAGGGATCGGGGAAGTATCCGGAGCCCAAGTGGCTGGGCATGATCCAGCACGACATGATGATGTGGGACCACGGCATGCCGAAGGCCGACGGGACGATCGCCAAAGACCAGCGTCCCGAAGCCGACGTCAACATCGAATTCCAGATCAGTTCGAAGATGTGGAAGGCGTCGTCGGAGCTGGCGTGGGCGTTGCATCAGGCCAATTCGAAGTACGCCACCGATTACCCGGCGCAGGTCGGTCCGCACATGACCAACACCGATTCGGGACCGTTCCAGGATCTCATCCCCGCCATCAGTCTGCGCGAGAACGAGCGCGGTACGCAGACCGGCAGCGGCTGGAATCCGCATTGGCACCAGCCCACCGACGTGTGGTCCACGTACAGCGACAAGGATTTCCGTCTGGGACTCAATGCTGCACAGACCACGCTGGGCGGCGTGGGGCGTCTGGCCGGCGTGACGCTCAAGCCCGCGACCAAGATGTAATCAGCGCGTGATCAGATCCTGCATCACACCAGCGGCGGAATGCGCCCCGCCCACGGGCGGGCGCGTTCCAGCTGACCGGCCACACGGAACAGTGTGGCCTCGTCACCAAAGCGCGACACCAGTTGCGTGCCGATCGGCAGCCCCGCCGCATTCCAATGCAGCGGCACCGACATCGCGGGCTGTCCGGTCACATTGAACAGCGGGGTGTACGGAATGAAGCCGTACACTTTCTTTGCGGTCTCGTCGAGCAAGCCCGCCGCCTTGAGCACCCCGCCGAGGCCCAGCCCGGCCACCACGCGCAGCATCGCGCGTTCGGCCGCCGACGGCTGCATGGCACCGATCGTGAACGGTGGCGCGCCCAAGGTGGGCGTCACCAGTACATCGTAGGTGGTGAAGAACCGCCCCACGGTGCGCCCGGCGAGTTGCAGCGTCCGCACCGCGGTGGCGTAGTCGGACGCACTGGCCGCCTTGCCCACGAGACCGAGCGCCCACGTGGTGAGCTCCACATCGTCGCTGCGTGGCGCGCGCTTGAGTTGCACGCCCATCCACTCGATGTCGGCGCGCGCTTCCGCGGCCACCACCGTGAGAAACGCCTGCGACAAGGCGTGGGCATCGACCACCGGTTCGGCGCGGATCACATCGTGCCCCAGTGATTCCAGCAGCGTCGCGGCGTCTTCGAGGGCCGCCGCGCAGTCGGGATGCACGGTGCTGCCGAAGAACGGCGTCGTGGTCACCGCAATGCGCAGGCGGCCCGGCTCGCGCGTGACCTCCTCGAGAAACGGCCGATCCTGCCGCGGACACGCCACCGGCGTCCCGACATCGTCGCCGGCAGTGGCATCGAGCATCGCGGCGGAATCACGCACGCTGCGCGTGATCACATGTTCCTGCACGAAGCCGCGCCACGCGTCGCCGATGTCCGGGCCCGTGGGCGTCCGGCCGCGCGTGGGCTTGATGGAGAACACGCCGTTGCACGACGCGGGGATGCGCAGCGAGCCGCCGCCGTCGCCCCCATGGGCAATGGGGACGATCCGCGCGGCCACGGCGGCCCCCGACCCGCCGCTGGAACCGCCGGTGGTCTTGGTGGGGTCCCACGGATTCCGCGCCGGCCCCAGCGCCTCACTCTCCGTGTACGGCGTGAGCCCCAGCTCCGGCGTGTTGGCCTTGCCGATGAACACGGCGCCCGCCGCGCGGTTGCGGGCCACGAGTTCGCTGTCGTGATCGGGAATGATGGCCTGCAGCACCCGCGTCCCGTTGCTGGTGGGGACGCCGGCGATGGTCGTCATCAGATCCTTGATCAGCATCGGCACGCCGGCAAAGGGCGCGTCGGGATCGACGGAGGCCGCCATGGTGCGGGCCATGGCCTCGAGCGGGCGGACCACCGCGTTGAGTCGTGGATTGCGGGCCGCCATGCGGGCCAGCGCCGCCTCGGTCACCTCGGCCGGGCTCAGGGCACGGCGGCGGACCAGATCGGCGATGGCGAGTCCATCGAGCGCGTCATACTCGGGGAGGGGAAGTGACATGTGGCTATTGTCGCGGATCCCGCTGCCGGGCGCCAGAGCCCCGCAGGGGACGGCCGGTCCGTCGCGTTGTACGGTCCGCCTCGCTACTGTGCGGGATGTCGCTCGTCTCACTGCAGGACGTCCGTGTCGCCTTCGGGGGCCCCCCCGTGCTCCAGCACGCCGATTTCGCCATCGAGCGGGGGGAGCGGGTGTGTCTGTTGGGGCGCAACGGCGCCGGCAAGAGCACCTTCATGAAGGTCCTCGACGGCACGCAGCTCCCCGACAGCGGGGCGGTGGTGAAGCTGGGCGGGATCACCATGGCGCGGCTCGATCAGGAGATGCCGCCGGTGCTGACGGGGTCGATGTTCGAGGTGGTCGCCGAGGGGCTGGGGGAGCGCGGCCGGCTGCTCACGGCGTATCACGCGGCGTCGCTGCGGGTGAGCGTTGATCACTCCGAGGCCGCCCTGCGCGAGCTCGACCGGTTGCACCGCGCCCTCGATGCCGCCGATGCGTGGCAGCTGCACATCCGGGTGGAGACGGTGCTGGAGCATCTCGCGCTCGACCCCGAGGCGCGGATCGAGCACGCCTCCGGCGGGCGGACGCGGCAGGCGCTGCTGGCGCGGGCGCTGGTGTGCGAACCCGATGTGATCCTGCTGGACGAGCCCACCAACCATCTCGACATCGACGCGATCGAGTGGATGGAAGAGTACCTCACCTCGCGTGGGCTCACGCTGATTTTCGTCACCCACGATCGCGCGTTCCTGCGCCGCGTGGCCACCCGCATCGTGGAACTCGATCGCGGCCGCCTCGTGGACTTCGGCACCGACTACGACACGTATCTCGAGCGCAAGGACGCGATGCTCGCGTCGGAAGCGAAGTCGTGGGAGGAGTTCGACAAGCGGCTCGCGAAGGAAGAAGTGTGGATCCGCACCGGCATTCAGGCGCGCCGCACGCGTAACGAAGGGCGCGTGCGCGGCCTCGAGGCGCTGCGCGTGGAGCGGTCGCAACGTCGCGAGCGGGTGGGCACCACGCGCGCCCAGACGCAGGACGCGGAGCGCTCGGGACGCATGGTGATCGAGGCGAACGCGATCAGCTTTTCGCATGGCCCCAAGCCGATCGTGTCGGCGCTCACCACCACCATCATGCGCGGCGATCGCGTGGGACTGGTAGGGCCGAACGGCTGCGGCAAAACCACCCTGATCAAGCTGCTGCTCGGCGACCTCGAGCCGCACGGCGGTACCATCCGGCACGGCACCAATCTGGAGGTGGCGTACTTCGATCAGCGTCGCGAGCAGCTGGACCCCGAGCGCAGCGTGTTCGACAGCATCGCCGACGGGGCCGACTTCGTGACCATTGGGGGGCAGCCGCGCCACGTGAACGGCTACCTCCAGGACTTCCTCTTCCCGCCCGAGCGGGCCCGCACCCCGGTGCGCGCGCTCAGCGGCGGGGAACGCAATCGGCTGCTGCTGGCGCGCCTCTTCACGCGGGCCTTCAACGTGCTGGTGCTCGACGAGCCCACCAACGATCTCGACATCGAGACGCTGGACGTGCTCGAGTCGCTCCTCAACGCGTTTACGGGCACCCTGCTGCTGGTCTCGCACGATCGCGCCTTTCTCGACGCGGTGGTGTCCAGCACCTTGGTGTTCGAAGGGAAGGGTGTGGTACGGGAGTACGTGGGCGGCTACACCGACTGGTTGCGGCAGCGCGCCGTCGTGGCGCCGCCGCCGGGCGCCGCGGCGCCACGTCGCGCAGACCCCGTGGTCGCGAGCGCGTCCCCGTCAGCGAAGAAGCGGAAGCTGTCATACAAGGAGCAGCAGGAGCTGGCCGCGCTCCCCGATCGCATCGCGGCGGCCGAGGCGGAGCTGGCGCAGGGCTACGGCTCGCTGGCCGATCCGGCCGTGATCCGCGACCCGGTGGTTCTGGCAACGCTCCGGCAACGCGTGGTGGAGCTGGAAGCGACGATCCCCGCCCTGATGGATCGCTGGGAGGCGCTCGAAACGATCGTGTCGGAGTCCGCCCCATCGTGACCGGGGCTTGCGATCCGGCGCGTCGCACCGGTACTTCCTCTACATGATGACTCCTTCACCCGTCGAGACCGGCGGCCGCGATGAACCGCTCGCCGTCGTCCATTTCGGCCGATCGATGATCGCGTCATCGCTTCTGTATCTGCTCGCGGTGTCGATCCCGATGGCGGCCATGATGCGCTTCGGTGAGAACTTCGGGGTCTGGCCCGCTGCGGCGATCGGCATCACCATGCTGTTCCTCACGCCGCGCGCCCTTCGCCCGCTCATGGTGGTAGCGCTGGCCACCATGCACTACGTGGCGCTCGCGTTGTTCCTCCCCGCCCCGCTCCCGCTGCAGTTGCTGCTGATGGTCGCGCACATGGTGGGCGAGTGGGGCACCGTCGAACTCACCGAGCGGATGTTCCGACGTACCCCCGACCTCGAGCAACCGAAGGAGCTCACCCGCTTCGCGGTGGTGGCGGGGCTGATCACGCTCCCCGCGGCGGCCTTGCTCGGCGGCGCCGCCTTCGCCGCGCTGGGGCGTGGATCGTTGGCGCGGGAGGCCGTCAGGTGGTGGATTTCGGAAGTCTCGTGGGTGCTGCTGTTGGTGCCGGCGCTGATGTACCTGCGCCGCCGGCAGCTCGACACCACCCGCCGGACCGCGCGCGTGCAGGTCCTCGAGCGACTGTTCTTTTTTGAACTGCTGATCGTGCTCGGGGTTGGGGCGTCGGCGACTACCACGAGCGGGAGCTTTGGCCGCGTCCCCATCGGCATCTTCGTCAATCCGCTGCTCCTCTGGTCTGCGTTCCGCCTTGGCGTGGGCACCACCATGTGGGGCTCGATTCTGGTGGCGGTGGCGGTCGTGGCGGCCACGCTGAACAACAACGGCATCTTCGGGCGGTTGGAGGGAGGTACGTTCTACCGGCTCGCGTGGGCGCAGAGCTACGCGTTCATCATGGGGTTGTCGCACATTCTGCTTGCCCTCGCCGTCCGCCAGCGTCAGGCGGCGGAGGAGGACCGGGCGGGCATTCTGGAGGCGGTGCGTACGTCGTCGGCGCGGCTGGAATCGTTTTTTGCGGGCGCGCCCGAGGCCATCGCCGTGGTCGACGCCGACTCTCGGCTCGTGGCCGCGTCGCCCGCCGCCACGCAGCTGCTGGAGCACCTGCGGCTGGCCGATGGGAGCGCGTGGGGGCGCGCACTGGCCGGTGACGTGGTCACGCAGAATGTGCGGCTCGGGCCCGAGCAGGAGTACGCGGTCAAGCTGCTCCCGCTGCGCGACGTCGATGGTGCGATCATCGGCGCGTCGGCCAGTGCCGTCAATCTCACCGATCTTCGCTCCCAGATCGCTGAGGAAGAGCGTAGCGAGCGGCTGGCCACGGTCGGCCGGCTCGCCGGCGGCATCGCGCACGATTTCAACAACATCATGATGATCATCCGCGGCAATCTGACGTTGCTGCAGGAGAGCATCCCCCCCTCGGACGCAAAGCGCGATGATGTGGATGAGGCAGCGGCCGCGGCGGATCGTGCCGTCGGCCTCACCCGCCAGCTGCTGGCGTATGCGCGCCAGCAGACGGTCGAGCCGCAGTATCTGGATCTCGGGGTGCACGTTCAGCAGATGGCCACGATGCTCGAGCGGTTGCTGGGGGCCGATGTCGCGCTCGACGTGTCGGTGCGCTGCACGGATGCGGCCGTGTGGATCGATGAGTCCCAGCTCGACCAGGTCATCGTGAATCTGTCGGTGAACGCGCGCGACGCGATGCCCGAGGGTGGTACGCTGCGCCTCTATGTGTCCGACGATGTCATCGACACCGCCCGCGCCGACGCGTTGTCGATGGCACCGGGGCGTGTGGTCATCCTTGTGGTCAAGGATGAAGGCCAGGGCATTCCCCCCGATGCGTTGCCGCACGTGTTCGAGCCCTTCTTCTCGACGAAGCAGATCGGAGAGGGCACCGGCCTCGGACTGGCCACGGTGGACGGCATCATCCGGCAGGCTGGTGGGGCGATCAACGTGGTGTCGTCGCTGCAGCACGGTGCCACTTTTACGATCCACCTGCCGCACACCCCGCCGCCGGCCGCCGTCACCGTTTAACACCCTCCCGCGTTTCAGGAGTCCGCCGTGATCCGATCGTCCCGTGCCGTCTTCACGGCTGTCTCGTTGTGGTGTGTGCCGCTCCTCCTTCCCGCGCAGCCCGGCGGGGTGAAGCCCACCACGCGGCAGCAATTTCCCGTCGATCCGTCGGCCGGCGTCCCGGCCCTCGGGGCGCTGGTGTCGGCCCGGACGAGTGAATTGGCAGAGGTCGTCGCACGCTTCGCCGCCGATCAGCAGGGGCTACAGCGACGCTACGATGCCCCCGATTCCCCCGCGCAGCGGGCACGGATCCGCGCCTTCTCCAGCGCGTGGCGCGCGCGGTTAGGCGAGCTCGCCTTCGACCGTCTGTCGCAGGAAGGGAAGGCGGATTATGTCCTGCTCGACAACCACCTGCGTTATCAGCTCGCGTTGATGGATCGCGCCGATGTGCAGCGCGCTGAAGTGCAGCCGTTGCTCCCGTTTGCCGACCGCGCGCTGGCCTTGCAGGACGCCCGCCGCGATCTGACCACCATTGACGCGCAGGCCTCGGCGCGTACGCTGGCCGATCTGACGCGTGTGGTGGACAGCCTGCGGACACTGTTGGAGCCCGCGCCTGCGCGGCCGTCGGGGGACAGTGTGAACGGTGCGCCGCGACCGACGCGGGTGCCGGCGCCGAAGGTGTCGCGCACCGTAGGCAACCGCGCTGCCGAGCAGCTGGATCAGATCCGCAACACCGTGGGCGTCTGGTATCGCTATTACAACGGCTACGATCCGCTGTTCTCGTGGTGGGCCACCAACCCCTATCAGAAGCTCGACGAGGCGATGCGGCGCTATGCGACCACCATCCGCACGCGCGTGGTCGGCATCCAGCCCGCGCCCGTGGTGGCGGCCGCCGGAAGCGGGAGCGGTGGCGGCGCGGCGCAGGCTCCGCGCAATGCGGCGGCGGCCAACGAGCCGATCATCGGCGATCCGATCGGTGCCGACGGTCTCGCCGCCGACCTGCGGCATGCCATGATTCCGTATACGGCCGACGAACTGATCGCGATCGCCGAGCGCGAGTACGCGTTCAGTCTGGCCGAAGCGAAGAAGGCGGCGCGCGAGCTCGGACTCGGCGACGACTGGAAGGCCGCGATGGAGCAGGTGAAGAACAAGTACGTGGAGCCCGGGAAGCAGCCGGACCTCATCCGTGATCTCGCGAACGAGGCCGACACCTTCTTCGCGGCGCATGACTGGGTCACCATCCCGGCGCTGGCCCGCGAGGATTGGCGCATGGAGATGATGGCGCCCGAGCGGCAGCGCGTGTCGCCGTTCTTTCTGGGCGGCGAAACGATTCAGGTGTCGTATCCAACCGATGCGATGACCGACGACGAGAAGCTGATGAGCATGCGCGGCAACAATCCGCACTTCTCACGCGCCACGGTCTTTCACGAGCTCAACCCCGGGCATCATCTGCAGGGGTTCATGACGGCACGCTACAACACACACCGGCGCGTGTTCTCCACGCCGTTCTGGAACGAAGGACAGTCGTTGTACTGGGAGATGTTCCTGTGGGACCGCGACTTCCATGTCACGCCGGAAGACCGGCTGGGGGCGCTCGCGTGGCGCATGCATCGCAGCGCACGCATCGTGTTCTCGCTCAGCTTCCATCTGGGCAAGATGACGCCCGAACAGGCCATCGAGTACGTCGTGGACAAGGTGCCGTTCGAGCGCGCAAACGCCGAAGGGGAGATCCGTCGCTCGTTCAACGGCTCGTACTCGCCCATCTATCAGGCGGCGTACATGCTGGGTGGGCTGCAGCTCCGTGCGTTGTACGCCGAACTCGTGACCACCAAGCGGATGACCGACCGCGCGTTCCATGATGCCGTGCTGCAGGGCGGCCCGATGCCGATCGCGATGGTCCGCGCGCGTCTTGCCAACGTGCCACTCACCCGTGACGGTGCGGCGCCGTGGCGCTTTGCCGAGCGGCTGCCGGCACCGCGTCCATTCCCGTCGAAATAGTCGGGCGTGCTATCGCCCGGTGTCGAACACCGGTACCGGGACGTAGGGAAGGATGGTTTCGCCGAGGGCCGCATCGGCGGCAAATCGTGTGGTCCACCGCTCGAGTGTCCGCCAGCTGGTGGCACTCCATCGTGATGTGTTCGGTGGCAACGACAGCACCTCGTGCCGGTCGGTGTGCGGGACGCGCGCGTCGGCGGGTGACCGGCGTTCGATGAGCAGCACCGGCAGCGCCAACGCGTTGATGGTGGCCCATGGATCGCGCGGGAGCAGGGCGCGGATGGCGCGCCAGCTGTAGCGTCGGGTCACGGCGCCGTCAGGGCGCCGCATGAGCTGATACGCCACCGGCAGCCGGTCTGCCACATGCACCCCCAGCCGGTTGAGCAGCTGCTGGGTGCGCCGCCGCCGCATATGCCACTGCAGCGGCGGGCCGTCGTCGGTGGTGGCGGGCTCGATGGCGCCAAGGGTGAGCAGCGGATCGATCAACGCGAGCCCCTGCACGGGTGGCACGTTCGTGAGGGCCGCGTACCCCAGTGCGGGGCCCGCCCCCTGCTGCACGCCGAGCAACAGCACCGGTCCCGACGGGTTGGCCCGCTTCAGCTCGCGCACCACCGCGGCTAGATCGTCGTGGTGCTGCGCGTCGTGGTCCAGCGTCCCCCGCGCGCCTTCGGAGCGTCCGTTGCCGCGCAGGTCCAGAAACAGCACGTTTAGGCCCGATAGACGACGCAACGAGTCGCCGGTTTGCGCCGCCAGCGTGTCGTGCGCACCAAGTCCATGCAGGACGACAATGGTGCCGCGCGAGCGCGCGAAATACTGCGTGGCGTAAAGCGGCACGCTGTCGGGCATCACGAACGACCGGAACGCCACCGTGCTGCCCACGACGGGCATGCCGGCGATCCGGGTGCGGTCGATCTGCCGCCGCCACGCGAGCGGCGGGGCACCGGTACCCAGTCCAACGCCCACCCCGGCGCCGAGGGCGACCCCCAGCGCGACGATGGCCGCCGTGATCCCTCGGACGGTGCGCCGCGTGGGTGTCAGCGCCGCCCCATCATGCCGCGCGGCGTCAACGCGCCGCTCACGAGAACACCGGTACGACGCCGAGGTTCTCGAACAGGAACGCGTAGACGTCGGCCATCTCGTCGATCTGTTTGCTGAGCGACGAACTGCCGTGTCCCGACTGCGTCTCGATCCGGATGAGCACCGGGTGCGGACCGCGATGCGCGTCCTGCAGGCGTGCGGCAAACTTGAACGAGTGCGCCGGGACCACACGGTCATCGTGGTCGGCGGTCGTGATGAGCGTGGCGGGATACGTGGTGCCGTCGCGCAGGTTGTGCAGCGGCGAATAGGCGTGGAGATAGCGGAAGCCCTCGGCGTCATCGCTGGAGCCGTAGTCGGCAATCCAGTTCCAGCCGATCGTGAACTTGTGGAAGCGCAGCATGTCCATCACACCCACGGCGGGCAGGGCCACGCGCGCCAGCGTGGGGCGCTGTGTCATGATGGCCCCCACCAAGAGGCCGCCGTTGGAGCCGCCCGCGATCGCCAGCTTGTCGCTGCACGTGTAGCCGGCGCCGATCAGCCACTCGGCCACCGCCGTGAAATCGTCGAACACATTTTGCTTGCGCTCCTTCATGCCCGCCTGATGCCACGCTTCGCCGTATTCGTTGCCCCCGCGCAGATTGGCCTGCACGTACACGCCCCCCTGTTCGAGGAACGCCACGCGCATGGCGCTGAAGGCCGGCGGCAGTGAGACGTTGAAGCCGCCGTAGCCGTACAGCATGGTGGGATTGGTGCCGTCGAGCACGAGTCCGCGCCGGGCCACGACGAAGGCCGGCACCCGCGTCCCGTCCTTGCTGGGGACGAAGATCTGCGTGGTCTCGAACTGGCCGGGATCGAAGGGCAGGGTCACGTCGCGGTACTGCGTGCTCACGCCGGAGGCGATGTCGTACTCGTACACCGTGGCCGGTGCGGTGAACGAGGTGAACGTATAGAACACCGACGTCGCGTCGTGTTCACCACCGAAGCCCATGGCCGTGCCGAGTCCGGGGAGAGTCACCTCGCGCTCGAGTGCGCCGTCCAGGTGGTGTACGACGGCGCGCGTGGTGACGTCCTTCAGGTACGACGCGAAGATCCGGCCGCCGGCCGCGGTCATGCCGCTCACCGGTTCGGCGCGTTCGGGAATCACCGTGACCCAGTGCGCCTCATCCGGTGCGGCGGGGTCGATGCGGACCACCCGCTGGTTGGGAGCGTGACGGTTGGTCAGCACCAGCAGCCCGCCGTCCACAGAGTCGATCACGTCCATCTGGTCGTCGAACGTGTCCCACAGCGGCACGAAGCTGCCGCCCGGCTGCGCCAGGTCCATCACGAACAGCGCGTTGCCGTCCTTCCCCTGCCCACGGTCGCTCACGGAGAGCACGGCGTACCGTTCGTCCTCCGTGGTGCCCACGACGTGAAAACGCTGGGGGTGCTGTGCGTCGCGATAGACCAGACGGTCTTCTGACTGCGGGGTGCCCAGTGCGTGGTAGAAGACCTGATGGTCCTCGTTCATGGACGAGTACGCCGCGGCCGCTTCCACGGGCTCCGGGTACCGGCTGTAGAAAAAGCCCCGCCCGTGCCACGCCAGTCCGGACACCTTCACCCAGTCCACCACGTCGGGGAGGGCGTCGCGGGTGGCGAGATCCAGCACGCGGATCTGCTGCCAGTCGGACCCGGCCTGACTGATCATGTACGCCAGATGCGCCCCCTCCCGGTCGAAGGTCAGGGTGCCCACGCGCGTGGTCCCGTCGGCCGACAGCGTGTTGGGGTCGATCAGCACCTCCGGGATGCCGTGGCGCCCCTCCTGCAGGTAGTACACCGCCTGGTTCTGCAGCCCATCGTTGCGGGCAAACAGCTGCCACTGCCGTTTCACCTCGGGGGCGGACACCCGGGGATAGTTGACCAGCTGGGTGAGGCGTGCCCGCAGCTGGTCGCGGTAGGGAATCCCCCCGAGGTAGCCAAAGGTGACCCGGTTCTGGGCGTCCACCCACGCGGCGGTCTCGGCCGACGTATCATCTTCCAGCCACCGGAACGGATCGGCGACCGGCGTGCCGTGGTAGTCGTCCACGACGACGTCGCGCCGGGTGGCGGGGTAGGTCAGCGCCGGAGCGGGCGTCAGCGGGGCAGTCACGGCGGTAGCGATGGGCAGGAGGTGGCCGGCGGGGGGCGTCCTGCAACACTACCAAGGCGTCGGCCCCTAGCGCCAGCGGCACGGACCGGGCTATCTTCTGAAGCTCTACCGCTTTACACGGGCTTGCTGAGCATCGGCGGCGCGCGTAAGCCGGTGGTTTCGCAACAGCTCCCCGGAATATACCGGGTGGCGATGCCACGTCGGTTCCGGATCGGGAGACATCGCTCCCGCTCTGCGTCATGGCCTCTCGCACCGTTGGTGTTGGTGTCGTTCGCTGCATGGGCTTGGGCTTCACGCAGATCGACGTCGTACCGCCGGATCTGCAGCACCTGAACCGGGCGCGGGTTGGCCCCGGAGAGAACTATGCATCCGTTTATCGAAACGCAGAAAGAGTGGATGAAGGCCATTACGCCGTTCCGCCCGGGTGACACCGTGCGTGTGAACGTGCGCGTCAAGGAAGGCGATAAGGAGCGCGTGCAGGCCTTCGAAGGCGTGTGCATCGCCCGTCGTGGTGGTGGTGTCAGCGAGACGTTCACCGTGCGCAAGATCTCCAACGGCGTCGGCGTCGAGCGCATCTTCCCGCTGCACAGCCCGATGGTGGCCGATGTCGTGGTGGTCCGCCGTGGCGCCGTGCGTCGCGCCAAGCTGTACTATCTCCGCGACGTGACCGGTAAGGCCGCGCGTATCAAGGAGCGCAAGGTCGTGCGCGCCCCTCGCGGCGCGTAAGACACACGCGTTAGATACACGCGTTTCACGCCGCACCAGGAAGCCGGCCCGCGTGGCTCGGTGGACTCCGATCGAGCGCACCCTGCGTGCGCAACACGGGCCGCTCCTGGTGGGTGTGGATGAAGTCGGACGGG
Organism: Gemmatimonadota bacterium; assembly: GCA_031127095.1. Classification (GTDB taxonomy): domain Bacteria; phylum Gemmatimonadota; class Gemmatimonadetes; order Gemmatimonadales; family Gemmatimonadaceae; genus Gemmatimonas. Next base: position 1,826 of record JARIEX010000061.1, on the reverse strand, counting down.
GCCCGCTTGCGGGCCCCGTTGTCGCATGCGCCATCGTCATGCCGCCCGGCCGCCGTGCGATCGCCGGCGTGGACGATTCGAAGAAGCTCGATGCCGCCACCCGCGTCGTGCTCGCCGCCCGCATCCGCGAGCAGGCCCTCGTCGTGTCGCTGGGCGCCGCCAGTGCGCGCGAGATCGACCGCATCAACATCTATCACGCCACGGTCCTCGCCATGCGGCGGGCGCTGGCCCGCGTCCCCGAGCGCCTCGGCTGCGAACCCAATCACGTGCTCGTCGACGGCAAGCCGCTCCGCACGCTGGGCACGGTGCACACCGCCGTGGTGAAGGGCGACGCCAAGTGCTATGCGATCGCCTGTGCGTCGATCGTGGCCAAGGTCACCCGCGACCGGCTCATGCACGCGCTGGCCGTGCGCTACGATGGCTACGCGTGGGAACGCAACAGCGGCTACGGCACCGCCGCGCACCGTGCCGCGCTCGACACGCACGGCCTCACGCCCCATCATCGACGCAGCTTCTGTCTCGATGAACAGGTGGCGCTGCTGCTCGACGCAGCGCCACCCACCGACCTCGATATCCCATCTCAGTTCATTCCCACGGAGTGAGTGCATGCCTGACACAACTGGTGGTTCCGATCTCACGCGCATGGCCTCGATCTTCCGCCCGGGGCTGCTGGATGGGCAGGTCGCGCTGGTCACGGGCGGCGGCACGGGTATCGGCCTGGGTATCTCGCAATTGCTCGCCGAGCTTGGCGCGCATGTGGTCATGGCGAGTCGCAAGCCGGCGAATCTCGAGGCCGCGCGGGCCGACATCGCGTCGCGTGGCGGCAAGGTGACCGCGGTCCAACTCGACGTGCGTGATCCCGAGCAGGTGAAGGCGGCGGTGGACGGCATCGCGCAGCAGCTGGGTCGTATCGACGTGCTCGTGAACAACGCCGCCGGCAATTTCTACGCGCCCAGCGCGACGCTGTCGCCGAATGCGTGGAAGAGTGTGGTGGAGATCGATCTCTACGGCACCTTCTACTGCTCGCAGGCGGTGTATCCGATCATGGCGGCGCAGGGCGGTGGTCGCATCGTGAGCACCTCCATGACGTTGCACTACCGTGGCTGGCCGCTGATGGCGCATGCCACCGCTGCCAAGGCCGGCGTGGATGCGCTCACGCGCACGCTGGCCGTGGAGTGGGCACCGCAGCGCATCCGCGTGAATGCCATCGCGCCGGGGCCGATCCCCACCGACGGCGTGCGCAAGGCGTTCACGCCGCCGGCCGACAGCGGCGTGCCTGACGTGTTCGCAGCGGCCGAGGAGCGGATGGCCGAGTACGCGAAGAAGGGCATTCCCCTTGGGCGTTGGGGCTCGCCGCGTGACATTGCGAACATGGTGGCGTTTCTCGCCTCACCCGCCGGCGATTGGATCACGGGCGCGATTTTCGTGATCGACGGCGGGGAGTGGCTGGCCAAGCCGTCGCTGTAGCGTGTGAGGTTTGTGACGTCCTCGTGACGGGACGGCGGGAAAGCCCGCGGCCGTGCGCGATACGTTGGGGGATTCCAGCCGTGCGCGTCCGCGCGGTGGTCGTTTCCCGCCGAGGAGTCCGTCGTTGTCGATGTCTGCAGCCGGTTGGTCCGCGCAACTCACAGCCGAGGGGCCAGGCGGTTTTGCTGGACCGATGCGTCAGGCCACTCTCCCGCCGCGGCTCCGCCCTGACGCGGAGCTCGCCGTGCTCGACATCACCGAGTGGTTCGGCGAGACCAGCGGCGGGATCCGGACGTATCTGCTCGAAAAGGCGAAGTACGTCGCGGCGCGTCCCACGTTGCGGCACACGCTGGTCGTTC
>JARIEX010000060.1 GCA_031127095.1 Gemmatimonadota bacterium | reverse complement strand
CTCGGAGCAGAAGGAAGCGAACTTCTACTTCCCTGTGGCCATCGTGTCGGGATCGAACACGAAGGTCGTGTATACCATCCTGCCGGCGCAGCCCATCACCGGCACGATCAGCTTCAACACCGGGAGCTGTGCGCCGGGGAACACGAAATGCACCGTGCCCATCGCGTGCAAAGCGGTGAACGAAGCGGCCATCGCCACACCGCTGGGCGCGGTGTACCGCATGAGTCCCGCCATCAAGCTGTTCGGTTACTGAGCCTGCGCGGTCGCCGCAACGCATGAGGGGCGCCGCAGGTTGCGGCGCCCCTCGTCTGCGTGATCCCCGCCCGTGTCAGGAGGCCGCGTCGCGCATCGCGTCGCGCACCGTGACCGCGATGGCGCGGACTGCGTTATTGCCGTAACCGTGACGGTTCCACACGATCCGTTCCGGCTGCGTGTGGCCAGCGGCATCGGTGGCGCGGCTCCGGATGTGCACCGTTTCCGTGGCCGGGAGCACCAGCTCCGCCTCGAAGGGCGTCCACGCATACGCCGACGCCGGCGTGCCCAGCGCGGCATCGATCCACACCGGCGCCTCGTTCACCGACAACTCCACGCGCGCAATGGCCCCGGCGCCCGACCACGCCCATCCCTGCACCAGTACACGCCGCTCGCAGGTCGCGCCATCGTGCGGAGTGGCGATCATCGACTTCACCCGCGCGCGGCGCACCGGTTCGATTACGCCGTCCACGTCGTACACGTAACGCTGCCGCTGGAAGTAGCCGGTAAACGGGGTCGTCGCGACCTCCAGTGCGGCCAGCCACTTCACGCTCGCCATGCCATACCAGCCGGGGACAATGAGGCGCACCGGCGCACCGTGATCGGCGGTGAGCGGCGCGCCGTCCATGTGCGTGGCGACAATCGTATCCGGATGCAGCGCATCGGCCAGCGGCAGGGACCGGACAAAGCGCACCTCGCCATCGGCGTCGTCACGCAGCCCGGCGTCGGCACCCAAGGCGACCACCTCCACGGCGCCGGCCTGCACCCCCGCGCGGTCCAGCAGCAGCCGCAGCGGCACACCGCTCCAGCGCGTGGTGCTCACGGCCCCGAAGCGCCACGGCTCTCCCGGCGGCAGCGGGTCCATGCCGAGGCGGCCGTTGCCGGCACATTCCATGGTCACCGTGACATGGCGCTGCGTCATCGCGGCGAGGTCGGACAACGACACGGTGCAGGGCGCGTCCACGGCCCCGCGCACCGCGATGCAATGCGACGCATCGAGTCGCGGCAGCGCGAAATTGCTGCGCACGTACACGCTGGCGGCGGGGGTCACCACCGCCGTGAGCTGCGCCACCGGTGTTTCGGCGCAGAGCGGGTCTGCACGCACGACGTCGAGCAGGGCAGGAGTGAAGTCGGTCACGGTGGTCGATTGAGAGGAGCGAACGGGACGGGCGGGATGTTACAAGCGCGGCGGCGGTGTCCGGGGACGGGCGAATGCGGTCGGCATGGCCGCATCCCATGGCGTGGCGCCCTGCGCCTTGGCAAAACCGATGGAGTCCAGCCGCTGCATGAACGATCGGGCAAAGAGTGCACTCGCCCCCGGCGACAGGACCTCCTCGGCGGGAAGCGTTGCCACCCGTACTTGCATGCGCAGACCGGGCACGCGATCGCTGACGAGTCGCGACAGGTTATCCAGCGCGGACAGAGTGCCGGGTTGGTGCGCATAGAACAGCAGGGCGGTGGACCGGCTGTTGATCTGACGACGCGACGACGGCGAGAGCGCGCGCGGTTCGGCGTGCGTCCAGAGGTTCATCACCACCCAGACCCGCACTGTCACGTCGGAAAGCCCGCGCGCCTGCAGCCGCTGCCCTAGCCGCGCGTAATCGTCGAAAGAGAACAGCGTGAGCACGTTCTCGATCACCCCGCCGTCGGCGTGCAGATGCCCGTCCACCATCACGGGTGGAAAGATCGCCGGGATGGCGGTGGCCCCCTTGATCAGCGTGCGCACGCGATCACTCCCCGTGCGGCCGGTGTCCAGCTCGTCGCCCATCGACCAGACGCGACCGATGCCGAGATCGAAGTCGGTGGTGGTGAAGAGCAGCTGCCGGTCACTGGCGAAGGCGGTGTTGAGGTCGGCCCGCACCGGCCCTTCGAAGCTACGCGCCACGGTTTCATCAAAGCGCTTGGTGTTCACCAATCCCCCGGTGCGGCGCAGCCAGAACCACCAGTCCAACGACGGGGCAAAGCTGGACGCCGCGCGGGCGTACAGCGCGGTGATCGTATCGAGGGCCGCGCGCGTGCCCAGCAGCGCATACGGCGCCTGCAGCGCGCCCGTGCTCACCCCCGTGACCAGATCGAACTCGGGCATCGGCTCGGTGGCGCGCTGTTTCCACCCGCGCAGAAAGCCCACACCAAACGAACCGTTCTGGCCGCCGCCCGACAGCATCAGCACGTCAATGGTCCGGTCGCCACGACGTACGGCCCGCCGCACGAGCCGCTCGATCACGGTGTCACGCAGCGCGGACTGCGCGGCCTCGATGCGCACCGCGTCCTGCTGTAGCGCCGCCACCGTGACCGGTGGACGGGTGATCGTTGCACAACCCACGGCGAACGCGGCGAACAGCAGTGTGGCAACCGGTGCGACGCGTTGGCGCACGGGGCGCGGGGCGACAGGCATGGTGACGGCTCGCAAACGGGGCATGGCGTGCACGCCGGCGCTACGCCGGACGGACAGAGAGGCGCTGGACGGTACCACTGAGTGTAGCGCCTCCCACGTTGATGAAGATCGTGCCGTCCGTGACCGACAACTCGAGCTTCATCCGGCGATCGAGCCGTTCCACGAGCGCATCAACCAACTCACGCTCGAGCGCGTACAGCTCGATCTGTTCGGCGCGGTGGATCTTCTCACCTTCCCACTGGCGCCACAGCTGCGCCGGGTCGCGGTGCGTATAAATCACCACCCGCGGCGACGCCTTGCTGGCCTTGTGCAAGCGGGCGGCGTCGGGGGCCCCGATCTCGATCCAGACCCGGAGCGCACCGGTGAGATCGCGCACGCTGAGCGGTGGATCCTCCGGATCCGAAATCCCGCGCGAGAACGCGATCCCTTCAGCGTACTCCAGACAGTACGCAAGCAGCCGGGCTACGAAGTACTCGCCCGACTCGGAGGGGTGCATCGCCATCCGGAACTCGAGCGACTCGTACACGTTGCGGTCGACCTGCGCGAGTTCGACCTGCAACGCGTACATCGTCGATGTCAGCGCCATGCGGCACGCATTGGAATTGTGGAGCCGTCAGTCACCGTGGCCGCTCAATCGCGGCAGTAGGTGAGCCAGCCATGCGTGTCGTCGATGCGACCGTGCACGGTATCGAGGTACTGCTGCTGCATCAGGGTGGTCACCGGCCCCGGCTTGCCGGCGCCGATCGTGATGCGGTCGATGCTGCGCACCGGCGTGAGCTCGGCGGCGGTGCCCGTAAAGAACACCTCGTCGGCCATGTACAGCATTTCGCGCGGGATATGCGCTTCCCGCACCGGGATGCCGGCTTCCTGCGCGAGCGTCATGATCGTATCGCGTGTGATGCCGCCCAGAATCGTGCCATCCAGTGGCGTGGTCACGAGCGTGCCGCCCGACACCAGAAACACGTTCTGTCCCGATCCTTCGCTCACCATGCCACTGGGGCTCAACGCGATGCCTTCGGCGTAGCCGTTGGCCAACGCTTCCATCTTGATGAGCTGCCCGCTCAGATAATTGCCGGCGATCTTGGCCATCGCGGGAATCGTGTTCGGCTCCACGCGGTGCCACGACGAAATGCACGCATCCACGCCGTTTTCGAGCGCGCCGGCGCCGAGGTACGTGCCCCACGGCCAGCAGGGGAGATACACCTCCGTGGGCGCTCCTGTGGCCACCATGCCCGCCGACCCGTAACCGCGCACGACCATGGGGCGCAGGTAGCACGATTCAATGCCGTTGCGCACGATCAGCTCGCGCGACGCCGCGATGAGCTCGTCGATCGTGTACGGCACGTCCATGCGGTAGATCTTGCACGACATCATCAACCGCGTGAGATGCTCGCGCAGCCGGAATACCGCCGGACCACGCGGTGTGGCGTACACACGCACCCCTTCGAAGGCCGACGAGCCGAACTGCACGGAGTGGCTCAGCACGTGGATCGTGGCATCCGCCCACGGGATGAACGCACCATCGCGCCAGATCCACTGGGTTTCGGCAAGTTGGCTCATATCGGAACGCTGCGGTGAGAGGATCGGGGAGGGCTACAGCAGTGCACGCACGGCACCGCCATCCACCAGCACGGCTTGCCCGGTCATGAACCCGGCACGCAGGGAACAGAGGAAAGCTATCACCGCCCCGAGTTCATCGGGGCGCCCGAGGCGGCCGACGGGGGTTTCCGCCGTCCACCCCGCGAACACGGACTCGCGTGACTGGCCGGTGCGGGTGGAGGTGGCCTCCGCCAGGGCATCCAGCCGCTCGGTGGCCGTAAAGCCGGGGAGCACAGTGTTCACGGTCACGCCGTCGGGGGCCACTTCATCGGCCAGCGTCCGCAGATAGCCGGTGACCGCCGCGCGCAGGCTGTTGCTGAGCACCAGCGCCCCCTGCGGCCGCTTCACGGCCAGCGAGGTGATCGCGATCACGCGTCCCCATTTCCGTTCGCGCATCCCCGGCACAAAGGCCCGCGTGAGTTCGACCACGCTGCGCAGCAGCAGTTCGCTGGCGCGGGTCCACGTCTCCCACGAGTGCGCCGTCGCGGCGCCGGTGGGTGGACCGCCCGTGTTGGCCACCAGAATGTCCACGCGCCCGTGGGCCGCCATGGTCCCCGCCACCACCGCCGCGATCCCCGCCTCGGTGGACAGGTCGGCCACGATCGCCGTGACGGACGCACCGTGCGCCTCCAGCTTCTGCTTCGCATTCGACAGCGCACGCTCGCTGCGGGAGCAGATCACGAGCGTGCACCCTTCACGCGCAAACTCCTCGGCCGCCGCAAAGCCGATCCCGCCGCTCGCGCCGCACACCAGCGCCACTTTTCCGGCGATACCGAGTTCCATCAGCGGGTCCCGCGCAGATAGTCGTCCGTCTTGTCGATCCAGTCCTGACGCGGCGGATTGAAGATGTCCACGTCGAGCGTGTCCTCCAGCGCCTCGGCGCGATGACGCACCATGCTCGGAATCACCAGCACCTCGCCGGCACTGACATCGACGTACGTGTCGCCCGGCGCGTCGGCGTGCGCGCCGATCCAGAAGCGCAGCCGTCCCGACAGGATGTACGTGAACTGCTCGTTGATGTGATCGTGCGCCGGCACGATGGCCCCCTGCTTCAGGTACACGTGCGCGAGCATCATCGCCTCGCTGTAGATCAGGCGGCGGCCGATGAGCGGCGACATCTCTTCGACGGGAATCTCGTCCCAGGACAGCTTGCGTACGTCGGACATGGCGGAGTCGGGAGGGAAAAGTGAACCTGCACGAACTGCGAACGAACCCATGTGGTGCAGAGGGGGGCGATCAGCGCGACTCAGCGCTGCGCGACATACACGGCCTGCTGCGCATGCTGCGGCGACTGCACTTCGCGCACCAGGGCGGCCGCCAGCGCGGCGCGAGAAATCCGGCTGCGCATGCCGATGGACAGATTGGGGGCCATGTCCACCGCGTCGGACGGCGGATCGTCGGTAAGCCGCGGCGGCTTCACCACGGTCCACCCCTCGAGGCGACTGGTGCGGACCAGCCGCTCCTGCTCGATCCGGTCCTCCACCATCCCCTCGTGGGCGCCGCGCTGCACCATCAGCCGCATGAGCCGCATGGTGATGGCCACGTTCCCTGGCATGTCGCCGACCATCGCCCCCGTCACCACGATCAGGCGCTGCAACGACTGCGTGTGCATGGACGCGATGATCTGCTTCGTGGCCGCGGCACAGAACGGGATGCGCGCATCGGGGCGCGGGCCGAACAGCACCACACAGGCATCGGCGCCGCGCAGCACTTCACGCACGGCCGTCGGATCGTTCAACGACCCCACGACCACCGTTGACGACGTCGGCACCTGATCGGACGGCTTGGCGCGGTAGTGCAGCCGCAGCGTCAGCCCGGCCGCGCTGGCCGCCTCGATGAACGCCTGGCCTGTCCGCCCGGACGCGCCGAACACGGACACGATCATGGCAGCCGCCGGCAGGCGACGACGCGCGCCAACCGCCGGAATTGGCAGTATGTTCGGATCGTGGACGACGCTGGAATGCTGCGGGGACGGGGCATGATCCAACTTGCATCCGGAACGGCCGCGGCGGGAGCATCCGCGACGCCTTTCACCACACCACCTTTTCGCCGGGCCTGATCCGATGACTGCCACGCCATCCGCGTTCCCCTCGGATATCGAGATCGCACAGCAGGCGCGCATGCGCCCCATCACCGATGTGGCCGCCGATCTGGGGCTGGGTGCCGACGACATCGACCAGTACGGGCGCTACAAGGCCAAACTGCCGCTGTCGCTCGCCTCGCAGCCCGCCAAGGGACGGCTGGTCCTCGTGACGGCCATCAGCCCCACGCCGGCAGGTGAGGGGAAGAGCACCGTGAGCGTCGGGCTCTCGCAGGCGCTGCGCCGCATCGGGCACAACGCGGTGCTGTGCATGCGCGAGCCGAGTCTGGGCCCCGTGTTCGGCGTGAAGGGGGGCGCGGCCGGCGGCGGCTATTCGCAGGTGCTGCCGATGGACGACATCAACCTGCACTTCACGGGCGACTTCCACGCCATCGCGAGCGCGCACAGCCTGCTGTCGGCCATGCTCGACAACCACCTGTACCACGGCAACGCGCTCGGGCTCGACACGAAGCGGATCGCGTGGCCGCGCACCATCGACATGAACGACCGCGCGCTGCGACAGGCCATCATCGGCGTGGGCAGTGGCAACGGTGCCGTGCGCGAAGAGCGCTGGGTGATCATCCCCGCCAGCGAGGTGATGGCCATCGTGGCGCTGGCGGCTGACAGTGCCGACCTCGAGCGCCGCCTGGGCAACATCATCGTGGGCACGTCGGGTGGGTCGGCGAAGGCCCCCGTGTATGCGCGCGACCTGCACGCCACCGGCGCCATGTCGCTGCTGCTCAAGGACGCCATGCGCCCCAATCTCGTCCAGACGCTCGAGGGTGGGCCCGCCATTCTGCATGCCGGTCCGTTCGGCAACATCGCGCATGGCTGCAACAGTCTGGTCGCCACGCGCGCCGGACTCGCTGTCGCGGACATCGTGGTCACCGAGGCGGGATTCGGCTCCGATCTCGGGGCCGAGAAATTCTTCGACATTAAGTGCCGCGCAGGCGGGCTCAACCCCGAGGCGGCGGTGCTGGTGGCCACGGTGCGATCGCTCAAGATGCAGGGCGGCCTCCCCAAGAACGCCCTCGATCAGGAAGATCTCGGGGCGCTCGAGCGTGGCCTGCCGCATCTCGCGCACCACGTGGCCAATGTGCGGCAGTTCGGCGTGCCGGTGGTGGTGGCCATCAACCGGCGGCTGTCGGACACTGCGGCTGAACTGGCCATGGTGGCCGACTACGCGGAGCGCATCGGCGTGCGGGTGGCGCTGTGCAACGTGTGGGCCGACGGAGGCGCCGGCGGCGAAGCCTTGGCGCGCGATGTCCTCGCCTTGCTCGACGGGCGCACCGCGAACTACCAGCCACTGTACGACACCGCCCGGCCGATCCGCGAGAAGATCGAGACGATCGCCGGCAAGGTGTACGGTGCCGCCGGCGTGAATTTTTCCCCGGCGGCCGAGAAGTCGATGGCGTGGCTGGAGGCAAACGGGCTGGGCGAGACGCCGGTGTGCATGGCAAAAACGCAGTATTCGCTGTCCGACGACGCCACCAAGCTCGGCGTGCCGACGGATTTCCGCATCACCGTGCAAGACATCACGGGCTCGGCCGGCGCCGGCTTCGTGGTGGCCAAGTGCGGCGACATCATGACCATGCCGGGGCTCTCGAAATCGCCGGCCGCCGAGCGGATGCGGGTGCGCCCCGACGGCAGCATCGAAGGGCTGTCGTAGCCGCGGCTACGGCAGCACCTCGCACCGCGCGGTCCCGCGCGTGGTGTCCTGAATGGCCCGCGTCATCGGCTCCACGCTGAGGCGCGGGACGCGCACGAGAAACGCGGCGTCAACCTCGAAGCGCTGCTCCAGCAGCTCGGCGTCAAAGTCGGGCCAGAGCTGCTGTACCGCGCCGATGGCGCCGTAGCCCACGCGAACCAGCACATCCACGCTGTCGATGCGTTCGGCGCGTGGCAGGTCGAGCAGCGCCTCCTGCACCGCGCCTCCGTAGGCCTTGACCAGCCCGCCAGTGCCGAGCTTGGTGCCGCCGTAGTAGCGCGTGACCACGGCGGCGATGTCACCGAGACCGCTGTGCAGCAGCACCGTGAGCATGGGACGGCCTGCGGTGCCGTGCGGCTCACCGTCGTCACTCATCCCGATCCGGTCGGTGCGGCCGGGGGCGCCGATGAGATACGCCCAGCAGTGATGCGTGGCGTCGGGGAATTCGGCGCGCACCGTCCGGATGAACGCCTGCGCCTCCTCCACCGACGGCGCACGCGCTACGGTACACAGAAACCGGCTGCGATCGATCACCTGCTCGACGCGATGCGGCTGCGCCGGCACCGGGTAGCGCGCGTCGTCAGTCACGCGTCAACGGGTCACGCGTACGGATCACGCGTACGGGCTTTCTCCGCCACCGCTGCTGCTCCCACCGCCACCACTCCGGCCACCACCACTGCCGCCGCCCTGCCCACGATGCGGGCCGCGACGGACACGACCGGCCGCGCCGCTCTTGGAGGCGCCACCACCCGAGCCACCCGAGCCACCCGACGACGGACCACGCGATTCCCCCGCCGGCTTGGCCGGTGCGGACGACCGGCCACCACCAGACGACCGGCCACCCGCCGGCGCCGCCGAACGCGCGCCGCCCGACTGCGCGGCACTGCGACGCTCCACCTTGGCGGCCGCACGCGCACGGTCTTCCGCCTTTTTCTTGCGGATCTCGGCGATGCGTTCGGCCAGCGGCACTTCCAGCTTGGTCTGCGGCTTCGCGCTGTAGTCGAAGTCGGGCACGGTCACGCGCGGCAGCGTCTTCTTGATCGCGCGTTCGATCTGCTTCAGATCGCCTTCTTCCTCGGGCGACACGAACGTGAACGCTTCACCGGTCGCTTCCGCACGCGCCGTCCGGCCCACGCGGTGGATGTAATCCTCGGCGGCCAGCGGCACATCGAAGTTCACCACATGGCCCAGTGCTTCCACGTCGATGCCGCGGGCGGCGATGTCGGTGGCCACCAGTGCCTGATACGCGCCGTCCTTGAAGCCGGCGAGGGCCTGCGTGCGCTGCGCCTGCGAGCGGTTGCCATGAATGCGCTCGGCCTTGACGCCGGCGGCCACGAGCTGCGACGCCAAACGGTTCGCCCGATGCTTGGTGCGCGTAAATACCAGCGCCTGCGGCATATCACCGCGCTTGAGCAGCGCCACCAGCAGGCCACTCTTGAGATCCTGCGCCACCGGATACACGGCCTGCGTGATGCCCACGGCGGGCGCTGCCTGCCGCTGCAGGTTGAGCGTGAACGGATTGGTGAGCAGATCCTTCGTGAGCGCGGCGATCGGGGCCGGCATCGTGGCGCTGAAGAACAGCGTCTGCCGCTTCTTCTGCGGCAGGTGACGCAGCACCTTCTTGATCTCTGGAAGGAACCCCATGTCGAGCATGCGATCGGCTTCGTCGAGCACCAGGTACTCGAGATGCTCGAGCTTCGCGTACGGCATGCGGAAGTGATCGAGCAGGCGACCCGGCGTGGCCACGATGACATCGGCGCCACTGCGGAACGCGTGTTCCTGCGGTCCCATCCCCACGCCACCGAACACCGCGGCGCCCGTGAGCGGCGTGTGCACCGTGACGTCGTTCAGGCTTTCGACGATCTGCGCCGCCAGCTCGCGCGTGGGCGTGATGACCAGCGCGCGCGTGGTCCCGCGCGGCTTCTCCATGAGGTGATGGAGAATGGGGAGCAAGAACGCGTACGTCTTGCCGCTGCCCGTCATCGCGCAGGCGAGGACGTCACGTCCCTCCAGAGCCGGCGGAATCGCTTCGGCCTGAATCGGGGTGGGACGGGCAAAACCGAGCTCCTTGAGGCCCTTCTGGAGGCTCGGATGCAGCTGCAGCGACGAAAACGATGGCGTAGCGGTCACGTAGAGTTGGTTCGGGACGTCAGACAGGATGGTGGAAAGGTAACCCACGCGCCAAATCGGGCATCCCGATCAGCCCCGTCACCCCGTGGCCGCGATCTCTTCGCCCGGGTTGATGAACTGGTCCTGCTCCAGCTGGAATTGCCGGTCGTACAGGTCGCGGTAACGGCCGCCCAACGCGAGCAGTTCGTGGTGCGTGCCGCGCTCGATGATCTGGCCGTGTTCGAGCACCAGGATCTGGTCGGCGCTCGTGATCGTGCTGAGACGGTGCGCAATCACGAACGTCGTCCGGCCGGCGCGCAGACGCCGGAGCCCTTCCTGAATGAGATGCTCGCTCTCCGAGTCCAGCGACGACGTGGCTTCGTCGAGAATGAGCACGCGCGGGTCGGCGAGAATGGCGCGGGCGATCGCCACGCGCTGCCGCTGTCCGCCCGACAACTTCACACCGCGCTCGCCTACGATCGTGTCGTACTGCTGCGGAAAGCCCTCAATGAAGTCATGCGCGTTGGCGATCTTTGCCACCGCCATCACTTCCTCCTTGCTGGCCCCCGGCTTCGTGAAGGCGATGTTCTCCATCACCGTGCCGTCGAACAGGAAGTTGTCCTGCATCACGACACCCAGATGCCGGCGGTATTCGCGCAGCTTGAGGTCGGACACCGGCGTGCCGTCCACCTTGATCTGCCCGTGCTGCGGCTGGGCGAACGCCATGATCAGCGAAATCATGGTGCTCTTGCCGCTGCCGCTGGAGCCCACCAGCGCGGTGGTCGTCCCGGCCGGCGCCAGGAAGGAGACGTCCTTCAGCACCGGTACCCCCGGCTCGTACTCGAAGGTCACGTGATCGAATTCCACGCGCCCCACCACCGACGGCACCGGGGTTTTCGTGGCGTCTTCCTGATCTTCCGTGGCCATGTCGCGCAGCTCACGGATCCGGTCCAGCCCCGCAAACGCCTCGGTGATCTGCGTGCCGATGCTCGCGATCTGCACCAGCGGCGCCGTCACCATCACGATGAAGAACACAAACGTGATCAGGCTGCCCACAGTCATCTGTCCGTTGATCACGTCACGGCCGCCCACGTACATCGCGATCAGCCCGATCACGCCCACCACCGCCAGCCCCAGCGTGCCCGTCAGCGACGTGCCGGTGATGGTCTTAGCGATGTTCTGGAACAGCTTCTGCACACCCGCACCGAACACTTCCTTTTCACGATCTTCGGCGGTGTACACCTTGATCAGGCGGATGCCGCCCAAGGTCTCGGTGAGGCGTCCGGTCACTTCGGCCGTGATCACGCTCCGCTCGCGAAAAATCGGGCGCAGACGCTTGAACGCGATCGACATCACCACGCCGAACACCGCCAGAAACACGACGGTTGCGGCGGTGAGGCGCCAATTGAGATAGAACAGCACGCCCAGCGCGGCGATCGCGCTCACGATGCCGCCGGTGAGCTGGATGAGCCCCGTCCCGATGAGATTCCGGATCCCTTCGGGGTCGTTCATCACGCGCGACACCAGCACACCGCTCTTGGTGCTGTCGAAGTAGCGCACCGGCAGCCGGATCAGGTGCCCCTGCACCTCCGCCCGCAACCGGGCGATCGCCTGCTGCGCCGCCACGCTCACCACCTGCGAGAGCGCGTAGCCGGTCACCGACTGCACGATCGTAGCCACCAGTCCGGCCAGCGCCACGTAGCCGAGCATCCGGATATCGCGGTTCGGCAAGACGTCGTCCAGCACGAACTTGGTGGAGTACGGGAGCACGAACCCGGCGGCACGACTGAACAGCATCAGCACGAGGCCGATGGTCACGGAGCGCCGGTGCTCCCAGATCAGGGCGCGGGCCTCGGCCCACGCACGCTTGGTGTCGTACTTCGGCTTGCCTTTGGCGGGGGGCGTCATAGGAGGACAAATGTAACCGCGGTCGCCACCGCCGCGCCCGCGCGATATCTTTCCAGCCATGTACATCCCTGACCACGAAACTCTCGCCAAAGTCGAGGTCCTCGCGGACCTCGAACAGGACGTCGCAGACCTCACGGTCGCGCATGAAGCCAAGCGCATTCTGTGGTTCCCGTCGGAACTGCTGGCGCCTGAGCCCGACACCGACCCGGACGTGTTCGTCAAAATGCTCCGGGAGCGCGCGCGCGGCATCAGCATGCCAGCCCGCGTCGCGCTGGCGCTCAATACGCTCACCGAAGAAGGCCTCCCCCATTTCCACCGTCTGCTGGCCACCTATCTGGGCGGCGACACGTTCTGGGCCAAGTGGACCAATCTGTGGACGGCCGAGGAAGACCGGCACGGCGCCGTGCTGCACGACTATGCGCACGACAGCAAGATTCTGGACAACCCGGTGCTCGAGCGGATGCAGTTCGAGTACCTCAAGGCCGGCTTCGAGCCCACGTGGGATAAGGACCCGTACCGCGTGTTCGTGTACACGTCGCTGCAGGAGCGCGCCACGCAGGTCAGCCACGCCAACACCGGCAAGCTGGCTGGACAGTACGAGCCCCTCATCGGCACCGTGCTCTCCAACGTGGCCAAGGAAGAGGCGCGGCACTACGTGTTCTACCGCGAGATCTTCCTGCGCGTGCTGGCGCGCGATCCCAACCGCGCGCTGGAGTCGGCGGCGCTGATCATGCCCAGCATCGACATGCCCGGCATCAGCATGCCGCACTTCCGCGAAATGGCCGACGTGATCCGTCGGGCCGGCATTTATGGCCCGCGCGATTACATCAAGATCGTCGAAGACCTCATCAAGTTCTGGTCGATCGACAAGCTGGAAGGGCTGAACGAAGCCGGCCGCAAGGCGCAGGAAAAGATCATGGCGATCACCGAGCGGCTCGAGCGGGTGGCCAACATGATGGAAACCCGCAGCCGCGCGAAGACCTTCTCGTTCAACGTGGCCTTCGCCCGCGAATTCGCGATGGACTGACGCGGTACCACGCGACGGTGTGCCCGCGCGCAGCGGATGACGGCATCGCCGTCATCCGCTGTTTCGCAATCCGGCGGCGATGCCGTTGATCGTAATGTGAATCCCGCGCCGCAGCTCCTCGTCCTCGGGACCGGCGTGCTCCCCCGGCGCCTCGCGGTAGCGGCGCAGCAGCTCGATCTGCAGGTGATTGAGCGGGTCCATGTACGGAAACCGGTTGGCGATCGACCGCCGGAGCAACGGGTTGTCGGCCAGCAACTCCGTCGTGCCCGTGATCTGCAGCAACGCCTCGCGCGTGCGATGCCATTCGGCGGAGAGAGCACCGAAGATCCGCTGGCGGAGGTCGGCGTCCTGCACCAGCTCGGCGTACCGTGATGCCACGCCGAGATCCGACTTGGCCAGCACCATATCAATGTTCGACAGCAGGGTGCGAAACACCGGCCACTCCCGGGCCATCCGCTGCAACACCGGCAGGCCATCCGGGGTCTCCGCCAGGTACTGCTGCAGCGCCGTGCCCACGCCGTACCACCCCGGCAGCATGAGCCGGCACTGGGCCCACGCGAACACCCACGGGATGGCCCGCAGATCCTCGATGCGATCGCTGGACCGACGCGCAGCGGGCCGGCTCCCAATGTTGAGCGTCGCGATCTCCGCCAACGGCGTGGACTCGCGGAAGTACTGCACGAAGCCGGGGGTCTCGTACACCAGCGCCCGGTACGCAGCGAACGCGAGCGCCGACAGCCGGTCCATGACGGGGTGGAAGTCCGCCGCCACGTAGCCGGCGTCCCCGCCGAGTGTGTCGGGTTCACTTAGCGAGGCTTCGAGCGTCGCCGCCACCAGCAGTTCGAGATTGCGCCGTCCCACGTCGGGCGTGGCGTACTTGGACGCGATCACCTCGCCTTGTTCAGTGATGCGGATCTGCCCGTTTACCGCTCCCGCCGGCTGCGCGAGAATGGCTTGATAGCTCGGGCCGCCGCCGCGTCCCACCGAGCCGCCGCGTCCATGGAACAACCGCAGGCGTACGCCGTGCGACGCAAACACCTGCGTCAGCGCCACCTCGGCCTGATACAGCTCCCACCCGGACGTCAGGAAACCGCCGTCCTTGTTGCTGTCGGAATAGCCGAGCATCACCTCCTGCACGTCGCCCTGCGAGGCCACCAGCGCGCGGTACACCGGCAGCGCGAAGAGCGCATCCATCGTCTCGCCCGCGCGCCGCAGATCGTCGATGGTCTCGAACAGCGGGATGACCTGCATGTCGGCGCCAGCTGAGGCGCCGCCGTGTATCAGCCCCGCCTCCTTCAGGATAAGCGCCACTTCGAGCAGGTCGGACACCCCGTCGCACTTCGAGATGATGCAGTGCGGCAGCGCCGCCGCGCCGAAGCGTCCGCGTAGCGTCTGCGCGGCGAACGCGATCGCCAGCTCCCCCGTCACCTCGTCGGAGTACGACAGGTGCGGGGAATAGAGGGGACGCGTTCCACTGAGCTCGGCCACCAGCATCGCCACCCGCTCGGACTCACCGAGCGCGGCATAGTCGGTACACACGCCGGCGCGCGCGAGCAGCTCCGTCACAACGCGTGCGTGTACGTCGGCATTCTGTCGCAGGTCGATCGGTGCCAGATGAAAGCCGAACAGCTCCACCGCGCGCAGGAGCCGGTGCAGGCGGCCGGCCACGAGCCGCGCGCCGCCGTGCTGCTGCAGCGAATCACGAATGACGGCCAGCTCGACCGCGAGGTCGGCGCTCGTCGCGTACGCCACGCCGCCACCGTGGGTCGGTCGCACCGGCGCCGGCACGCCGAGCGCCTGTGCCGTGGCGATGAGACGCGCCGCGATGCCGATGAGCGAGCGGCGATACGGCTCGTCGACGCGGTGTGGCGAGGTGTCGCACGACCGGTCGGAGAGCGCCGCCAGGTCGGCGGTGACCGGCACCAGCAGCGTGGACAATGGCAGCTCATCGCCGAGGGCGTGCACCTCGTCGAGGTAGAATTCGAGCGCCGCCGCGGCCTGCAGCTGCATCGCGTCGCGCAGCGTGTCGGCGGTCACGAACGGATTGCCGTCGCGATCGCCACCGATCCAGCTCCCCACGCGCAGAAAACAGGGGAGTGTCCACGCGTGGCCAGGCCACCGTGCGCGCAGCAGCGCCTCCGTCTCACTGTGCAGCCGCGGGATTTCGGTGAGGAACGTCGTGCGGAAGTAATCCACGCCGTTGCGCACTTCGTCGGTCACGCGCAACCGCTCGCCGCGCACCATGCGCGTGTGCCAGAGCCGGAGCACCACCTGCGCGAGCGTCTCGTCGGCGTCGTGCTGTTCATCGGGGGTGAGCGACTGCCGGTCGCGGCGCTCGAGCAGCGCGGCGATCTGCTGCAACGCCCGCTGCGTGCTGTGTCGCTGCACTTCGGTGGGGTGCGCCGTGAGGACCGGCGACACCAGCGCGGTGGCGAAGAACGCCTCGAGCTTCGCGGCCGTATCGGGCCCGCGGCGCAGCACCTCGTCCAGCGAAAACGCCAGACTGCCTTCCTGCGGCGAGGAACCATCGATCGCGTGCGCCCGGCGACGGCGCGCCCGGTGTGCGTCTTCGGCGATGTTGGCGAGCTGCAGGAAGTGAGCGAAGGCGCGGACGACGCGGTGCATGTCGCCGTGCGGCAGGCCGTCGAGGAGTCGATGCAACTCGGCCCGGTCATCCGGGCTCCCCTCGCGGGCAAAACGAACCGCCGTCTGCCGCACCGATTCGACCAGCTGAAAGAGCGCGTCCCCTTCCTGCTCGCGCAGCGTGTCACCCAACACACGCCCCAACAGGCGGATATCGTCGCGGAGCGGAAGGTCCTTCTCGAGCCGGCCGGTGTCGGGAGTCGCTGACATATCCGGCCGAATCTACGGCACGTTCACTACCGGCGCAGTCCGCGCACCACCTGATCGGGATAGTCACCGAAGAGGCCGTCAACGCCGAGCCGGAGCAGCTCGCGCACTTCGGCGATCGGATCGCCGCCGTAGCGCTTGGCCAGGAATACCGCTTCCGGGCGCAGCGTCCACACGTGCACACGCAGACCGGCCGCATGCGCATCGGCGATGAGCGTCGTGGGGACCGCCGCCGAATCCTCACCCACGATCTGCCGCGTATTGGCCCCGACGCCGTACGCGTACGTCGCGATATCGCGGAGCGCGGCGGGCGTGACCTGTGGCGCCGTCGACACCAGCTGGATCAGGCGGACGCGCGTCTGTGTGGCGAGCGTGCGCAGATTGCCGTCTTCGAAGCTCTGGATGAACACCGGCGCATCGGCGCGGTCGAGCCCGCGGGCACGGAGTGCCAGTAGCAGCGGTTCCTCGATGGGCAGGCCGATGCCGCGGAAATAGGTGGGATGCTTGGTTTCCGGGTACACGCCGACCGCGCGCCCGCGGGCGCGGCCCAGCGAATCGGCCAGCGCCAGCACCTCGTCGAAGGTGGGAATCAAAAACTGGCCGTCGTACGCGTGCGACCGGAACGACAGCCGCTCATTGGCGCGCAAGGTGCGCAGCTCGGCCAGCGTGAAGTCTTCGGTAAACCAGCCGTTGATCGTGTCGCCGTCAATCACCTTGCGTGTTTTGCGCGACGCGAACTTCGTGGCCACGTCGGTGGTGCCGCCGATTTCGTTCTCATGACGCGCCACCAGCGCGCCGTCCTTGGTGCGTACGAGATCGGGCTCGATGAAATCGGCGCCCATCTGCACCGCCAGCGCGTAGCCCTCGAGCGTGTGCTCAGGGCGGTGACCGCTCGCACCGCGATGCGCGATCACGATGGGAGCCGCCGCCGCGCCGGGGCCCACGGGGGCGCGAGGGCCGGTGGACGCACACGCCGCCAGTGACGACAGCAGCAGGAAGGCCGCGGGCACGGCCACGAACACACCCGTGAGTGAAGGTCGCATCACCCAAGGGTAACCGCCCGGCGGCACGTGTGGGGGCACGCCGGGAACCTGCCGGGCGCGCGGTGACCGGATCGCGACGGAAGCGGGACCGAATCGCAACGATAGCCATTTCGGCGAATGGGAGGCAATTTCTTCCTTCATGGTGCGCACTGCCCCCGACACGCTACTGGACGCGATCCGCGCCCGAGACCGTGACGCCGTCGCTGCCCTGCTGCGCGACGATCCGTCGCTGGTCGGCGCACGCGCCGGCGGGAACGAGTCGCTGGTGCTGCACGCCTGCTATCTTGGTGCACAGGAGATGGCCGCGCTTCTGCACCCCGGGCGCCCGCTCGACGCCTGTGAAGCGGCCGCGCTGGGTGACGTCACGGCACTGCGGGCGGCCATCGAGACGGATGACGACGCGCGGGTGCGCCGCAGCAGCGACGGATGGACGCCGTTGCACCTCGCCGCCTTTTTCGGTCACGACGACGCCGTACGCCTGCTGATCGACCACGGCGCCCCGCTGGACGCGCATTCCACCAACGCCCTCCGTAATTCGCCGCTGCACGCGGCGCTGGCGGGCCGCACACTGCCGTTGCTCGTGCGGCGCCTCGTCTTTGCCGGTGCCGACGTGACGGCGCGCGATGCCAACGGCAACACGCCGCTGCACCTCGCCGCGTCGCGCGGCAACGAGGCGCTCTGCGACTTGTTCCTGGCGCGCGACGCCGATCCGCACGCGCTCACCGACGAC
>JARIEX010000059.1 GCA_031127095.1 Gemmatimonadota bacterium | reverse complement strand
GCGTGCTCGAGAAAAGCCGCTTCGTCCGCGATATGCCGCAGGTACTCACGCGGCGCGAAGGACATCCTGCGCTTCAGTGAGGATGTACGGACGCAGATACGGGGAGAGGGATTCAATCGTGACCAGTTCCACCCGGTGGCCCAGGACGCCTTCCAGTAGCTCGCCAAGCGCGAGGAGATGGTCGAAGGTCTTCTGGCCGGCAGCGAACTCGACCAAGACATCCACGTCGCTATCGCCGCGTGCCTCGTTCCGCTGCACGGAGCCAAAGAGCGCCAAGCGCTGCACCCCCAACCGGAGAATCTCCGGGCGAGCGGCAGCGACGGAGGCTTCAACGTCGGCACGGGTCAGGATGGTGGTCGTCATTTCTTCAATCTACCAGTCGACGGCGCGGCGGGCACCTCGCACCGCCTCACCCGCCCCGTCCCTCGGGTCGTGGGTCGGGTGTCTGCCGCTGGGTGGTGCCGCGACCATGACGCGCTCCAGTCGTGAACGTCCTCTTTCGACATGACGTGCCCGGAAGGGGAGTCGCGCGCCAGTCTGGGCGCGTGCCCTATTCAACCGTCGGTGGTGAGTACCCCCGCCCCTTCATCCGTTCTACTTGTACTGTTGCGGGCCAAGCACCGGCACGTTCCCAAACCCTCGTTTGGTCCATACCGCAACCACGGCGCAGCCGTCCATCGTGAGATAATCGGCGGGTACCGTGGACGACCGTCCACACACCGTCGCTCGACATTCGAGGCCCACGAAGTTGCGGCCAACGACGTCGTTACCCCATGCTCGGCCGGCCACGGCCGTCAGCGGGTGGGGCGCGCCTTCCGCGGCATCCGCGTGTCGGCCATCGCGGCGTGATACGCGTACGAGGCCATGATGACGGCGTTCTTCATCAAATCGGCGCTCTGGATGGTGTCATAGAAATCCAGATTCGTGTGCCCGCCGGTACCGGGGGTGCGGTCCTGCAGGAATTGAAAGCCGGGCAGACCGACCTCATCGAACGCGATGTGGTCGGTGCTCCCCACGCTCTGGTTGGACACGGCGGTCATCCCGAGGTCGCGGAACGGCGCCATCCACGCGGTAAGCTGCGCGCGGGCCTGCTCGTTGCCTTGCAGGTAGATGCCGCGGTACTGGCCGGCCCCGTAGTCCTGGTTGAAGTAGGCCGAGAGCTTTTCGTAAGCCGGCGTGGGGCGGGCGGCCGGATCGCGCGGGTCGCCGAAGTGCGCGCGCACGTAGGCGCGTGAGCCGAACAGCCCCTGTTCCTCGCCCGACCAGAGTGCCACGCGGATGGTGCGCCGCGGCGTAGCGCCCACGGCTTTGAGAATCCGCATCGCCTCGAGCGCCACGGCCACCCCCGAGGTGTTGTCGCTGGCGTTCGGGCTCGCGTGCCACGTGTCGAGGTGCGCGCCGAGCATCACCACCTCGTCGGCCAGATCGGAGCCGGCGATTTCCCCTACCAGATTCTCGGCCTGCGCCACGCGGTCGCCGATCCGGTTGCGTACCTCCACTTCGATCTGCACCGGAATCCCCCGCGCGAGAATGCGGTACATGCGGTTGTAGTGCTCGGGCGTCACGGCCACGATGGCGGGGCCGGCCAGCATCCCCGCGCGCGACCAGCCGTCGCCCCGCGCACCGGGACGTGAGAAACCGCGCACCGCCCCCAGCCAGCCGCTCTCGCTCTGCAGCATCACCGCGACCCCCTCGGCCCGGTAGAACGCGACCTTTTCCTCGGCCGAGAGTAGGTCGGCGTTGCGTACGGTGCGCGGCGGCGTGGCGCGCGCCGGCGCGATCACCGTGCGCTCCAGCGACTCCAGATCAGCGGCCGTGTAGCGGGGCACGCCGTTGGTGAGGGGGGCGAGATCGATCGTGGGCGGTGGCGTCACGAGCACCGCCTTGCCCTTGAGGGTACCTCGCAGCGCCGCCAGATCCGCCCGCGACTGCAGGTCCACGATCACCGCCGCCGCCACCTGCCGGCCGTTGGTGCCGGCGGTGTGCGCGATCGGGTACGCCACCATGGGCGCGTAGTCGGGCTCCCGCATGTGCAGCGAGACGTACTCGTTGTCCCACGTGACCCCGAAGTCCATGTACGGCTCGGCAGCCACGTTCGTGAGCCCCATGCGCGTCATGGTGCCCAGCACCCAGCGCTGCGTGCGCTGCATCCCCGTGGACATCGTCAGGCGCGCCCCCAGCACGTCGGCGATGTACCCCTCGAACTCCATCACCTGCGACCGCTGTAGCCCTTCCTCGCGGATGCGGGCCACCATGAGGGTGTCCACGGCGGCGCGTGCGCGGGCCGGCGGTGTCGCGGTCCGGACGGTGGCCCGCCCCGGCGGCGCGGCGGCGAGCGAGAACAGCGTGATGGCGAGGGCGTGGCGGGCAGTCAGCATGAGGGGGCTCGGACGGGGCAGGGGATTTCGCGCTCGTGACAGTAACTTTCCCGCTGTCGGTCGGCGCGCAAGCGTCGCGTCCGCGGCGCCGAAGCGTCGCGTCCCCCCTCCGCGTGATGGAGCACCCGTTCATGTCGTTCCGGAAAATCCTCGGTACCGCCACCGCGCTGGTGGCGTGGGTCTGCGTGCTCGTGCAACTGGTGTACTCGGTGCGCAACGGCCTCGCGCGCGGCGAGAGTGTCCCGCGCGCGCTGGCCAACTACTTCGCGTACTTCACCATCCTCACCAACCTGTTGGTGGCGCTGGTGCTCACACTGCCCGCGCTGGCACCGGGGCGTCGGATCGGGCGGGCGTTCGCGGATCTGCGTGTCACGTGGACCGCGGCGGCGGCCATTTTGGTGGTGGGCATCGCCTACCACCTGCTGCTGCGCGCCACCCACAACCCCACCGGGGGCGAGGCCATCACGAACATCGGCATGCACTATCTGGTGCCGGCCATGTACGCCGCGTGGTGGGTGGTGTGCACCGACGTCACCGGCGCCCGCTGGGCGGACCGCGCCCTCCATCTGAGCGCGTATCCCACTGCCTATTTCGGCTACATCGTGGGGCGGGGCGAAGTGGTGGGGACCTATCCGTACTTTTTCGTGGACGTGGCCCAACTCGGCCTGCTGGGCGCACTGCGCAACGCCGCGGGCATCCTCGTATTTTATCTGGTCATCGCGTGGTTGCTGCTGCTGGCGGCCTCGCGCGTGGGGGCCGGTCGCGTCAGTGCCGCTCCGGCGACGACTCCGAATCGGTAGGCGCCGGCGCGGCGTGTCCCGCACGGCGCGTCCGCCAGAAGTACCACTCGCGCCTGCGGGTCCAGCCGGCCGCTGCGGCCGCGTCCTCTCCGTGCGCGCAGACGTCCGACTCCACCGTGACGGCGCGGAACGCGTCGTCGAACTCGCGGAGGAGATCGCGTGTCTCGGCGCTGGCGGGACGCTGGCGCAGCCGCTGTGCGATTTCGTGCCGCACGGCCACGAGATCGAGCTCCGCCGGTTGGTCGGCGTCGGTGGGCGACGCGTCGTCCGCGCGCACGAGGGCGTCGACGCCGCGCGCCCAGAGCGCCAGCAGCGCCGGCACATTTACGCGGGCCAGGGTCACGGGGTGAAATCCGGAAGCAGGACAGGAGCCATTTATGAACGATAATCGCGGGGCGCGCTAAGTTTTCCCGTATGGCCTCCTCACGCCCCACGGCACCGCGCGAAGACAAGGGCGATTTCGGCCTCGGACGGGTGTTGTCCGACACGCGCGGGCAGCGGCTGCTCAACCCCGACGGCACTTTCAACGTGCGTCGGGTGGGGCTGCCGTGGTCGCAGGCTGGCAGTCTGTATCACGATGCCCTCACCGTGTCGTGGCCCCGCTTCCTGGCCTGGACGGTGCTGGCGTACGTGGCGATCAACCTGTGCTTCGCGGTGGTGTTCCTGCTGCTCGGCCTCGGTGCGCTGAGCGGGGCGGGGGTGGAGCCCTTCGGCGGCGCGTTCGGACGCGCCTTCTTTTTCAGCGTGCAGACGTTCGCCACGATCGGCTACGGCAGCATCGTCGCTCACGGTGTCGCGGCCAATCTGGTGGTCACCCTCGAGGCGCTGATCGGGCTGATGGCGCAAGCCGTCATTACCGGACTCCTGTTCGCGCGCTTCGCCCGGCCCACGATGGCCGTGCAATTCAGCGCGATGGCGCTGGTGGCCCCCTTCAACGGCGGCCGGGCGCTCATGTTTCGCATTGCCAACCGGCGTCGCAACGAACTGATCGAGATGGACGCGCAGATCACGTTGGCGCTGCGGGACGACGCGGCCGATGCCAGCCGTCGCTACCTGCCACTCTCGCTCGACCGGCGCGCGGTCAGCTTCTTCCCGCTCTCCTGGACCCTCGTGCACCCCATCACCCCGGAGAGTCCGCTCTGGGGACTCTCCGCGCTGGCGTTACACGCCCGGGACGCCGAAATTCTGGTGCTGCTGCACGGTACCGATGAAACGTTCGCCACGCGGGTGTCGTCGCGCCGGTCGTACCGGAGCGACGAGATCGTGTGGGGGGCGAAATTCCGGCATATCTTTACGACCTCGTCGGTGGACGGCCGTGTCACGGTCGATCTCACCGCCCTCGATCAGTATGACGCCGTGGCGTTACCGCCCGACACGGTCGCCCCAGACACTCCCTAATCCGCCGTCCCGGTCCCTCCCCCTCATGTCTACCGCTGAATCGCCGGCTCCGCGACACCCCATCCCCGCCCGCCGGGGCTGGATCGCGCGTGCGCGGGCGGCGATCGCCGAACTCGACGAGCAGTCGCTCCTCGACAGCTTGTCACCGGCGTTGCACGCGGGATCAACGGCCCAGCTGGCGCGCGAGCGCGCGGGGCGCATCGCGGCCATCGGCTGGGTGGCGCTCCCCCTCATGCTCTTGGTGCTCCGGCTCGACATCGAGCGCACACTCTCTGGCGAGATGTTCCGCGTGGCGGCGTTCCCGCTGTTTGCGCTGTCCCATCTGCTCATTGTGGCGTCGGCGGTCCCCGCCATCCGGCTGAGTATCCGGCGACGGCGTGATCCCGACGACGCCGCACCGATGCTGCAGCTCCTGAGCGTGTCGCTCGTCCTGCTGGGACTGACGTTGGGTGCGGGGCTGGCCATGACGCAGGGGCTGAGCAGCGCGGTGGACGGTCGCGGGCGCGTGCAGTTCACGTTGGCGATGATCATCGCCAACCTCCTGTATCAGTTGCCCGGTCGCCAGCGGGTGGGGTTCAGCCTGACCTCGATGCTGGTCGCGGTGAGCGTGCTGAGCGCGCAGCGTGCCTCCGACCCGGCGTTCGTGTCGGCACGCATCACCGAAACCCTGATCATCACCCTCATCATGGTGCTGGCCGGCGGCAGCGTGCAGTGGCAGCGTCTGCGGTCCATCGTGGTGGAACAGCGGCTCGCCGAGCTCACCATTACCGACGGCCTGACGGGGTTGGCCAGCCGCAACCGGGTCGAGCAGGAACTCGGCGAGGCCCTCACCGCCGGTCGGCCGGTGTCCGTGCTCCTGCTGGACGTGGACCGCTTCAAGGCCGTCAACGACAACTACGGGCACAACACCGGCGACGACGTGCTCCGCCTGCTGGCCAAGGTGCTGCAGCAGCGGGGACGCGCCCGCGACCTCGTGGGACGCTGGGGGGGTGAGGAGTTCGTGATCGTGTGCGAAGACACCCCGCTGGCCGGCGCCGTGAGCCTCGCCGATCACCTGCGCCAGCGGATCGCCGCCCAGGAATTCCCGGGGGTGGGGCAGTGCACGGCCAGCTTCGGCGTCGCGGAAAGCACCCCGGGCGATACGCTCGTCACGCTCATTGACCGTGCTGATCAGGCGCTCTACGCGGCCAAGCGCGACGGTCGCAATCGTGTGGTCGAATCGATCGCGCCGCATCACCTGCGCGCCGGCGTCCGGGACGCGCTGGAGCGATCCTCGGACACGCCGCGTTCCTCGCCGATTACGCTGGTTTCGTAACGTCCGGTTGTCACGGTGAGCCCCTCGGGCCGCAACGCGGCCCCCGCGCCGTCCGCCCGCTTCCCCACGTGGCTGCCGGCGCTGCACGCCACGGCTTCGGCCGAGTCGTTGGCGATGGCGCGTATCGGCGTATTCGCCGTGTGCGTCGTGCAGGCCGTGATGCTGGCGGTGGACGCCCCCGATGCCGCGGCCGCCACGCGGCCGCTGCTCGCCGGCCTCCTCGCGCTGACCGCCATGGTGGGAGTGGCCCCACGGATTATCGTGCCACTAGCCACCGCCGCGTTCGTGGTGACGCAGACGGCATTCGCCGGCGTGCCGGGGTGGATCACGCTGGGCCGACTCCCGGTGCTGCTGTGCGCGCTGGTGCTCAGCGTGCGACCACCGGCCCGTGCGCTCGCGCTCTGGCCGCGACCCGTGGACGACGCGCCCGACGCGGTGGTGCGACACCACGCGCACGCGCGCATCACGCTGCTGTGCATCACGGTCGCCCTGTGCCTCGGGGGCCTGGCGCTCGCCGGGGCGTGGGCCGCCGGGGCGTGGGCCGCTGGTGCGCGGTCGGACGTCCTGCCGGGCGTCCTGCTCTACGTGCTGTGCCTCGATGCCGCGCGCTGGTCGCCGCGTGGCCGCCTCCCCGACACACAGGGCAACACGCCGCCCACGCTGGTGCTCTTCGACGGCGTCTGCGGGCTGTGTAACCACTTCGTGGACACGCTGCTCACGCACGACCGGGCACAGCGCCTGCGGTTCGCGCCGCTGCAGGGCACCACGGCGGCCGCCTACACGCACCACGCCCCCGCCGCCGATACGGTGATCGTGGTCGAGGGCGATGTGGTGCTGATGCGATCGGATGCGGCCATCACCGCGCTCACCCGGCTGGGCGGGCTCTGGGGGTTCGCGGCGCTGCTCGGGGTGGTGCCTTTGTTCGTGCGCGATGCCGTCTACGCGTTCGTGGCACGACACCGCTTGGCGTGGTTCGGCACCCGCGAGGCCTGCCGCCTCACCACCCCCGCCGAACGCGCGGTCTTTCTGCCCTGACGGGGGCGCGCGCGGGGGCTCACCCCCGCGCGCACCGCGCTACTTGCCCGACGGACCCACCACCGGCAACCGCGTCGTGCCGCTCCACTCCTGGAACGACCCGTCGAACATCCGCGCGTCGTGCCCCAGCATGGTGGCCACGAACCACAACAGCGTGGCCTGCTGCCCAATGTGGCAGTACGTGATCACCGGCTTGCGCTGATCCACGCCCGCCTCGGCAAACAGCACTTTCAGCTCACTGAGCGGCTTGAGATAACCGTTGGTGCTCACGCTCGACAACGGCACGTTCACCGCCGTCGGAATGTGCCCCGGACGCGGATAGCCGCCGCCGTCGCCGTTGTAAAAGCGCGCGAGCCGCGCGTCCACGATGTGCCGGGTGCCGTCGCCCGTGGCGGCTTCCACCTGCGCGATCGTCGCGATGATGTCGGGGCGTAACGACGGCGTGAAGGTCACCGCGCCGGCCGCCGCGGGAGCGACGGTGCTGATGGCGCGCGACTCGCTCTTCCATGCCATGTAGCCGCCGTCGAGCAGCGAGATGCGATCCATCGCGCCGAGATAGGCCAGCGTGATGAACACGCGCGTGGCGGACTGCAGCGCCCCGTCGTGCGGAATCACGATCACGCGGGTGCTGTTGCCGATGCCGTTGCGCACCGCCCAGGCGGTGAGCTGCTCCACCCCGGCCATCTGCAGCGTGAGGCCACCCGGCACGGTGGGCAGCGACACCTCGTCGAGCGCCGTGTGCCGCGCGCCCGCCACGTGGCCGCTGTCGTACTGCGCCTTCGTGCCCACGTGCACCATCACGAGATCGCGGTCGTTGCGATGGTCGGCCAACCAGCCGGTGGTCACCAGCATGTTCGCCGTATTCGGTACCGGCATGGCGCGCGGCGGCGCACGATGACACGCGCCGGTGACCAGTGCGGCGGCGGCCACGACGGCCGCCGTGAGCAGGCGGCGCATCACGGCGTCACCACCGGACGGCCGCGCGCATCACGGAGCTGCACCGGCGCGATGCCGGTAGCTTTGAGGGCTGGTTCGATCGTGGCACGATCGCCGGCGATGACGATGGTCATCTTGGTGGGGTCGAGGTATTTGGTGGCTACCCGCTGCGCCGATTGCACGGTGACCGCACCGATCCCGGCGTTGAACGCGCCGAGCGACGTGAGCGGGACACCGTACGGGATCAGCTGCGAGAGCTGTGCGGCGATATCGCCGGTGGATTCAAAGTTTTCCGCATAGCCAAGCTGCAGATACCGCTTGGCCTTGGCCAGTTCGTCGGCCGGGAGCGGCTCGCGAATCGCCTTGAGTTCGCGCATGAATTCGATCAGCGCCGAGTCGGTCTTGGCCGACACCACCTCGGCGTTGGCCCGGAACGGTCCGGCCGCCTTGCGCATGGTGAAGCTCGAGCCGGCGCCGTACGTGTAGCCCTTCTTCTCGCGCAGCGTGTTGTTCAGGCGCGACGTGAAGGAGCCGCCCAGGGCGGTGTTCACCACCATCAGCGGGTAGTAATCGGGCGTGCTTCGTGCCACGCCGACGCGGCCCAGGCGGAAGCTCGACTGCGCCGCTTTCGGCTTGTCCACGAGGTAAATCGTGGTGGTCGCGCCACCGGCGGTGGCGGGGGCGGCCTTGGCGGCCAGCGCGGGCAGCGTGCCACGCGTCCACCCGCCAAACACGCGGCGCGCGAGCGCCTCGGCATCCACCACCGACAGGTCGCCGACGATCACCAGCGTGGCGTTGTTGGGACGGTACCACGTGCGCCAGAACGACTGCACGTCGGCGCGCGACAGGCGCTCGGTGCTTTCGGTGGTGCCGATCGTGCTCTGGCCATACGGATGGGCCTCGCCGTACACCAGCGCCGCAAAGGCGCGGTCGGCCATCGCCGGTCCGCGGTCCTGCTCCTGCAGCAAGCCGGTGGTGCGCTCACTCTTGAGACGGAGGAACTCCTTCTCCGCGAACGTCGGCCGCAGCACCACGTCGGCCATCAGCCCCATGGCACTGTCGAGCGTGGCCTTGGTGGAGTGCAGGGCGATCGTGCTCTGCTCGAAACCGGCCGAGGTGCGGAGGCTGATCGCGAGAAACCCGATCTGCTCGGCCAGACCGAGCGCGTCGCGCGCCCCGGCACCTTCGTCAAGCAGGTTGGCGGTGAGCGTCGCCAGCCCCGCCTTGCCCGCGGGATCGGCTTCGGCGCCCGTCCGCAGCACGAGAGCGACATCCACGACCGGCAGTTCATGCTGCTCCACGATCACGAGCTTGAGCCCGTTGGGCAGCAGGCGCTCGGTGATGCGGGGCAGCGTGAGCGGCGTCGGCGCCGCCAGCTTGGGTGGCGCGGTGTAGCTGGACGGTGCCATGGCCTGCTGGGCCGTCAGGGCGGCGGGGAACGACGCCGGCAGCACGGCCGCCCACGCCAGCAGCGCGCGTGTGGTCAGGAGGGGGCGCATCACCGGAGATCCCCCGCCGTCAGCGCCAGCTCCTTCTTACCGTCCGGTACCACCGTGAGCACGATGCGCGGCCGCCCGGCCAGATAGGCCTGCGCCACGCGCTGCACGTCGGCGATGGTGAGCCGGTCGTAGCGTGCGAGATCCTGTGCCATGTAGTCGGGAGTCCCCGCGAAGTAGTTGTAGTAGCTCAGCTGCGTGGCTTTGCCGAGCACGCTGGACAAGCGGTCGATCGTGCTGGCGCGCATGCCGTTCTTCACGCGTGTCAGTTCGCGTTCGGTCACGCCGCGCGCAGCCACGTCAGCGAGCGTGCGTGCGATCTCCACGTCGAGTTCGCGCGGATGCACCCCCGGCTTCGCCGTGGCGGTCAGCATGATCATGCCGTCCAGCTTGTTCGAGCTGTTCCCCATGCTCACGTCCTGCGCGATCTGCTTGTCGTACACCAGCGTGCGGTACAGGCGCGAGCTCTTGCCGCCGGCAATGATCTCCGTGAGCGCGTCGAGCGCCGCATCATCGGCGCTGAAGGTCTTCACGCCGTGCCACGTGTAGTACGTGCGCGGCAACTGCACGCGGTCTTCCATCATCAGCACGGTGTCTTTCGTGAGGGCGACGGCTGGCACCGTGGGGCGCGCGATCTCCGCGTTGCGCGGAATGTTGCCGAAGTACCGGCGCACCCACGTCTTGGCCGAGTCGGCGTTAAAATCGCCGGCGATGGTGATCGTGGCGTTGTTCGGCGCGTAGTACTGGCGGAAGAAGTCGCTCACATCGGTCACCGACGCGGCGCTCAGGTCGGCCAGCGACCCGATCACCGGCCACGAGTACGGATGGTTCGACGGGAACATCACCGGCAGGATCGTCTCGTAGGCGCGTCCGTACGGCACGTTGTCATAGCTCTGCCGGCGCTCGTTCTTCACCACGTCACGCTGCAGGTCGAGCTTCTCCTTGTCCATCGTGGGGAGCAGCCAGCCCATGCGGTCGGCATCCAGCCACAGCATGAGCGGCAGCGCGTTCGACGGCCCGGTTTCGTAGTAGTTCGTGCGGTCGAAGTTGGTGGAGCCGTTGTTGCTGGCACCCGCCGCTTCCAACCACTCATCGAACTTGCCCACGGGCACGTTCTGCGAGCCCATGAACATCACGTGCTCGAACAGGTGCGCGAAGCCGGTGCGGCCGCGCTTCTCGTCGCCCGACCCCACCTTGTAGAAGTTCTCCACGGCCACGATCGGCACGGAGCGATCCACGTGCAGGATCACTTCCAGCCCGTTGGGGAGGGTGAAGGTCTCGTACGCAATCGAGGGCGCCGGCTGCGCCGACGCGGGTCCGGGCGGGGTTCCGAGCGCGAGCAGACAGGCCGCGGTGAGGGAACCGACGCGATACCACAGAGTCATGGATCGGAAAGTCAGGGGGGATCACTGGTAGCGTCCGTAATCTACAAGGGCCACTTTGGCGCATGCAGAATCACACCTCCCCACCGGTCGGGTACGCCGCCCGGCTTGGCGTCTTCTCGGGCACGATGCTGGTGGTCGGCGGCATCATCGGCTCGGGCATCTTCCTGTCGCCCGCCGTGGTCGCGCAGCGGGTGGGCACGGGCGCCCTCACCCTGACCGCGTGGGGGATCGGTGCGGTGGTCGCCATCATCGGCGGCTTCGTGTACGCCGAGCTCGGCGCCCGACGCCCGCTGGCCGGCGGCACCTACATCTACCTGCGCGACGCGTTCGGCTCGCTCCCCGCCTTCCTGTACGGCTGGGCGCTGTTTCTGATCATGGCCACCGGGGCCATGGCGGCCGTGGCCATGACCGGTGCCAGCTACTTCGCGTCGCTGATGGGCTGGTCGCCCGCGACGGCGCAGCCCCTCGCCATCGCGTGCATCGTGATCCTCACGCTGCTCAATGCGCTCGGCGTACGCGTGGGGGCGACCACGGGGAATATCCTCACGGTCCTCAAGCTGGCCGCGATCGCGCTGCTGGTGGTGGCCGCGCTCACGCTCTCGCCCACGTACGCCGTGCCCGCCCCGGCCATGCTCGTGCCGTCGGTGCCCGTCGCACCGCCGCCGGGCCTTGCCGCCACGGTGCTCGCCATGGGCGCGGCGCTGGTGCCCGTGCTCTTCTCCTTCGGCGGCTGGCAGCAGACCAACGCCGTAGCCGAGGAGCTGCGCGACCCGGCCCGCACGCTCCCCAGGGCGCTCATTCTTGGCGTGCTCATCGTGGCCGCCACCTATCTGCTGGTGAACATCGCCTACCTGCGTGCCCTTGGTGTGCAGGGGCTCGCGGCCAGCAGCGCCCCGGCGGCCGACACCATGTTCGTCTTTCTCGGGCCCGCCGGGCGGACGCTGATCACCGCCGGCATCGTGATTTCCACGGTCGGTTTTCTCAGCATGGTGATTCTCATGTCGGCGCGCGTGTATCAGGCCATGGCCGCCGACGGGCTGTTCTTTCAGCGCATGGCCACGCTGCACCCCGTTACGCAGACGCCGGTGGCCGCCCTGGTGGCGCAGGGCGTCGTCGCCCTGCTGCTGCTGCTCACGGGGACGTACGGGCAGTTGCTCGACTACGTGGTGTTCGCCGACTGGATCTTCTTCGGCACCACGGCGGCGGCGCTGGTGGTGCTGCGTCGCCGCGATGGCCCGCTGCCGCCCGGTGGCGCCAGCGCCCCCGGTCACCCGTATACCACGCTCGTGTTCATCGCGGCCGCGGTGTACGTGGTGATCGGCTCCATCCTCTCCAATCCCGGCAACGCCGCCCGCGGCGCCGGGCTGCTGGCGCTGGGCGTCCCCGTGTACCACTGGTGGAACCGCCGACGTGCGGGGGACGCGCCGCACGCGCGCTGACCGTCACCCGCCGGTCCGTGCCGAATCAGTGGCCCGGTTCGATGTCCACGCCCGCCACGAAGTCCGTCACCGCGCCGATCGTGACCGGGTCACGAAGGATGCGCCGGTGCCCCACGTCGTCCACGGGCAGCAGCCGCGCGCCCGGCCACACGGCGGCCATCCGCTCGCCGTCGGCAAAGGGCACTTCGCGGTCGTCGCGCGCGTGCACCACCAGCGCGGGGACCGCCACGGTCCGCAGCGACTCCGTGATGTCCTGCACCGCGTGACCGCGTGCCTGCACCCGTCGCCGCACATCGCGCAGAAAGTGCGCCGTCGCCTTGGGCGGCAGGTGCATGGCGGCCGAGAAGCGGTGCAGTACGTCGTGCAGCGAGGCGGGGCTGGCAATCACGGCGGCGCGCGAGGCCGTCAGCCCGGCCGCCAGCGCCAGCGCAATACTCCCGCCGCCCATCGAGTGTCCGACCACGGCGTGCAGCGCACCGGCGTATCGCTGCACCTCGATCAACGCCTCGGCAAACCGATACGGGTCGGCCTGACGGCCGCGCGAATGGCCGTGGGCCGGCCCATCGATGGCGATCACGCGGAACCCGCGCGCGATCAGGGCAGGGGCCATCACGGCGAATTGCGTGGCGCGTCCCTCCCAGCCGTGAATCAGCGCCACCGCGGGGCCGTCGCCGGCCTGCAGCAGCGAAATTCCGCTGGGCAGGCGCACCCGCGTGCCCAGCGACTCGAAGGGCAGCTCCCACGCGCGCGGCGTGAACCGGCGGGGTGTGGCGAACAGACGCTGCGTCAGACGCGACGCGATCGCGGGAGCGACACGCCCCAGGGTGCGGTTCGCGCCGCGGATGATGCGGATGCCGGCGGGGATGTCAGTGGCCATGATGAAGTATCACCTACCCGCCACGCATCGCGCAGGGATCAGTACAGCTGCACCCAGCTCCGTTCCTTGGTCCGCGTGAGGATCGCCGAGCCGCGCAGCGCGGACTCCACGGCGCACTTCGACCAGTTGAACGACGAGTTACCCACGATGTCGCTGCCGTCCACGACGCTGGCGTTGCGGGACATGATGCTGCCCCACATGTCGAACGTACCGTTGCCCTTCGTGATGTCGTCGCGGGCGATGATCAGCCCGAACCACTGGAAGTTGCCGGCGAGATTGATGTCGCCGTTCACCAGCAGGATCCCCTGTCCGCGTCCCTTGGTGAGACGCAACGAACTGCTGGCGTAGATGATCGGGAAGTAGTCGATGCAGCTGGGCACATACCCGGTGCCGCTGCGGAGCGGCTCTCCCCAGTTGTTGGCCTTGCTCAGGTCACAGGCACCGCCTAACGCCGTCGGCTCCGGACCAAACGTGCCGCCGGGAATCGTGATGTCGGCGTTGGCCACCAGCGAATTCCAGCTTTCCGTGCCGTACCGCACGTACGTGTTGGAGTCGGAAGCGGCCGGGTCGGCGTACGTGCCACCCGTGACCGCGTCGGGCTTCTGAATCGACAGGGCCTTGCCGGGCGCATACGTAATGGCGAAGGTGTCGCGCCCCGCAATGTTGGCGCACTGCGTCCACCCGGCCGGATTGGTGTTGGTGCCCGTGATCGCGGCCGACCCCTTCACCGTGAGATTGCCGGCCGTGACGATCGCGCCGCCGGGATTGATGGTCGGGTAGGCAATGCGCACCACCATGTGGGTTTGCCGCTGTGCTTCCAACGCGTCGTTCCCGATGTTGGCGCGTCCCACTGATACCACCCAGAACGTCGTTTGCGTGAGCCGCTGCACACGCACCCGCGCCGTATCACCCTGCGCGACGAACACGTTGGTCGAGTCGATGGCACCGATGGCCATGCCTTTCGGTGGCGGCAGGTTCCGGGCACGGTCCCAGCGCGAGATCTCCTGATTGAGCCCGAACTCGGCCACCGCGAACGCGCGCTGCTCCACCAGCGCATTACGCCCGGCGCGGAAGTCCTGCATCGCGCCCAGCACCGCCCCGGTAGAGAGAATGGCCAGCACCACCACCACGATGAGCGTGATGAGCAGGGCCGAGCCGCGCCGCGGGCGGCGGGCGGCGGGTGTGGCAACGCGGCCGGTCATTGGCGGTTCCTCAAGGCGATACGGAAAGCGAGCGAATCGGTGAGGCTGGTGGTGCTGCTGCCGGTGCCGAAGGTCCCGGAGCTGCTGGCGCCGCGTGCCCGCAGGATCAGATCGATGCGCGAGACGTCGCGTCCCGCTGCTGCGCTGGTCACGACAGTGCCCAGGCTGTCGAAATACGTGAAGCGCAGGCCGCCGTTCGTGCCGCTCGGGGCGTCGTACGGCCCGCTCACCGGCGTGGCCGCCTGCCACGCGCCGCCGACATACTGGGCGCGGGTGAGGTAATAGCGCCCACTGGCCTGTGCTTCGAGGTCGTACCGCACACTACGGGTAAAGCGGAGCGCCGCCCCCACTACGATGGAGTCGGACAAATTGGGGGACACGGAGACGCGAAACCGCGGTTTGTTCGCGTCGAGCGTGGCGTCGGTAAAGGGCGAGCCGGGGCAGTATCCGGTGCTCTGCGCCACGTCGGTCACCCGCAGCGGCACCCACACGTCATCCTCGGCGCCACGCGAAAGGCTGTCGTTGAATGCCCAGACAGTGTCGCCGGGCTGCGGTGTAGCATACCAACTCGTGATCGTGCTACGCGCCATGTTGAGCGGTGGGAGATCGATGGCGCTGTTGCTTGGACGCGCGCACACCGCCGAGGCGCCCAGCACGGCCCGGAACGTGAGCGAGGTTGCGCTGAAGGTGGTGAGATCGCCCCCGGCGGACGAGATCGAGCGCAGGTCGGCGGGCACGAGGCTCATGGCCGTGCGCAATTCGCGGCGCATGCTGATCTGTTCATTGGTACGCTGGTAGAACCGCTGCTGTCCCAGCATGAGACGCGAGAGCATGATCCCGATCACCGAGACGATGATCATCGTGACGAGCAGCTCCACCATGGTGAAGCCGCGTCGGGGTGCCGGCGGCGCGGCGCTCAGTCGCGGCACGGGATCACCATGGTGTAGAGCAGCGGATTGGAGCGCCGCAGGATGTTGATCTGAACGGCGATCGTCTTGACGTTGCGGCCGTCGGTCACGGTCCATGACTCGCGGACGCCGCGGGTCGTGCTGCTGCCGGTGGCCGCGCCGCCGGCGAGCTGATTGCACGACAGGCTGGTGAGCGAATCGAGCCGCGCCTGCGCGACGGCCGCCGCCACGGTCTGGCGCACGCCGCCGCCCATCTCGGTGGCCACGGCGGCCGCGCTGCCGACCAGCCCGCCGACAGCCACCGTGATCATGACGATGGCCACCAGAATCTCGACCAGCGAGATGCCGCGACGGGGTGTGGGCGTGCCACCACGCTGGGGGCGCGTCATAACTGGCACCCCTGGGGCAGAATGACGCCGGCCGGACTGATGCACAGGGTGTCGGCGCCGGCCGACGTGGAGAGCCGGTACTTGAGCACGGCGGCCGGCGTCGGGGTGAGCATCCCGCGCGCATCGAAATTCAGCGAGGTCGGGGCGCCGGCGATGGGGGTGAGTGTGATGCCGAGATCCCCGTCCAGCCGGACCGGGCCGAACACGTTCACCGAGGTGGCGTTGAGGCCGCTCATCACGGACACGCGCGCCGTCGATCCGTCGATCGTGAGCGTGGACGTCTTGCCTTTCTGCAACGAGGCTGAGCGGGCCGCGGAAAACGCCGCCGAGAGTTGCTGATGACCGGCGCGCAGGGTGGTGCTCGTTTTGATGCGCGCGATCTGTGGCACGGCCAGCGCGAACAGGATCGCGGCCACGCCCATGACGAGCAGCGTCTCGATCATGGTGAAGCCCAGCCGGCGGCGGAGCGGAGCGCGCGAAGTCATTCGGGGTCCGGAGAACGAAGAAGGGGGGCCGTGACGGAATCGGGTCGACGTGGTCCACCCGTCACAGTGCCGCCGCATGATAGACACAGTGAGGGGCGAACTCGTCACACACCATTCCAGTCGCGGCACACGCCCTCACAATAGCGATCATGGTGTGACCGCGGTGAGCCGCCTGCCGTGCGCCGCTCCCGGTCAGCCGCCTGCCGCGCCGGGCGGCGTCCAGCGCCACACCGGCTTGGGCGCCGGTTCCGCCACCGCCGCCTCGGCACGCTTCGGCGTCGCGCCGGGGCCGGCCTTCCGCTTGGCCGCCGGTCTGCCATTGCGCGCGGCGGTCCCCGTGGCCGTCCCCGTGGCGCGGCCGTCGCCGTTCCGCTCGAACAGGGCATCCGGCTCCACCGCCAGCACGTCGCACAGTGCGTCCAGAATATCGGCGCCGAAGGTCTCCAGGCGCCCCTCCATCTCCACCAAGCGGTAGGCCGTGGAGATACTGATGCGCCCGGTCGAGCGCTTGGCGATGGCATACGCGGTGAGGCCACGCGCATGCATGAGTTCGGGGAGTCGCAGTCGCATGCGGAGAATGTGCCGGGTATTCCGGCTGTTCGCAATGCCGGCGCTCGGAGGAATGATGCGCCGATCGAAGACCGCAAAATGTCCTGCCGTGCAGTGGACTGCCCGGGTTACATGGCCAACGTCCGCCGACGACGACGGGTGACCATACCCAAGCCGACGATGCCGGCGGCCATCAGAACGTATTCGGAGGGCTCGGGGACGCTCGTCGCCGGCCCGAACGTCGCGCGGAAGGCGAGGTCCTTACCCTGTGCCCACAGCGCTCCCGGCCAGTCCGTGGTGCTCGATTGGTCACCACGCTGTCCGGCGAGATACGCTTCGCCGTTCACGTAATCAAAATCGGCGAAGTAGCTGCGCATCTCCGGTGCAGGGGCGTTGGACGTCCACGAAACCCCGAAGAGGTACTGCGCGGTGGACAGAAGATCGACGCCGACAGTGAAGACTAGGAACGGCGCCGAGACCTCACCGACACGATTGTAAGCCGGTGCTGACAGGGCCGAGCTCTCCCAGACGAGTGAACCGAGCGAACCTGTCGCACCGTCCCAGTGCCAGATGCGCGCCTGCATCGTGCCGACAGATGAGCCGAGGCCCAGCGCGAGCTCCCACGACATCAGACGCTCGTTGGCTGCATCTGCCACGCGAAAGGTTTGGCCGATGGTTCCGTCAGAGGAAAATCCAATGAGATTGGAGAGCGTAACGCCGCCGATTGGAACGGTGTTGACCGTGATTTGCGCGCGTACGGTACACGGTACCGCCAAGAGCAGGCAGAAGGCGACCAAGCGGGAGGCACGGCCCATCACGACACTACCGCATCGAGGAGTCGGCGACGGCGTGCGACGACGCGCAGTCCGGCGAGACCGGCGGCCAGCAGGGCGTAGGTCGAGGGCTCGGGGACGGACGCGACTTGTGAATCCGTGACACTCAGCCAGTCTAACCGAATGGTGGTCACCGATTGTTGCCCGGCGCTCCAAAGCTGTACGAATCCCTCGTCAAAGACCGGCGAAGGTCCCGACACCACATCGTATCCCTGAGTGATCATGACACTCGGCGGCAGTTTGCTTGAGAAAAAGCGACAGGCGCATGATGTCGGATCAAAGTGAACCATGTTCAAAGTTTCGGAGTAACCGCTGTAGCCCAGAAATTCATCAAATGTGTCGGTCA
>JARIEX010000058.1 GCA_031127095.1 Gemmatimonadota bacterium | reverse complement strand
CGCAGACGGCGACGGCGACGGCGCGTGACTCCGCCGGCACCGTGCTCACGGGGCGCACGGTCACGTGGAGCGTGTCGTCGGGCACCTCGCTGATGGTGAACGCGAGCGGCGTCGTGACGGCGCTCGCCGGCGGCACCGAAAGCGTGGTGGCCACGGTGGACGGCGTGAAGGGCGCGCAGGCGCTCACGGTGGCGACGGTGACGTCGGTGGCCGTGTCGCCCAAGACGGGCACGGCCCTTGCGCCGGCCCAGACCCGCCAGTTCACTACGGTGGCGACCTGGTCGGATCAGGTGACGCGCCCGGTAAGCATCACCTACACGGCCACGGGAGGCACTATCTCCACGAGCGGACTGTACACGGCCGGGCAGCTGGCCGGCACCTTCATGGTGATCGCGAACTGCGCCTGTGGTCGGGCGGACACGGCGGCGGTGTCGATCGTGTTGCCGGCGCAGCTCACCAGTCTCACGATCAGCCCGAAGATCGCCACGGTGAATGCCGGCGCGACGCAGCAGTTCAGCGCAGTGGCCAACTGGAGCACCGGCGCCACGACGCTGCCGCCGATCACGTACAGCGCGACGGGCGGCGTGGTGAGCACCACTGGCCTCTGGACGGCCCCGAGCACGGCCGGCACGTACAAGGTGATTGTAGCGCACACGGGTGGCACGCTGAAGGATACGGCGTCGGTGACGGTGGCGAGCACTACCACGGCCGGACCCTCAATCGCCCAGGTGCTGTTCGCTGACGGGTTCGAGAGTGGGGACTTCACCACCACGCAGAACGGTGTCCGATGGACTTCGACCCCCTGGGTCTTTGCGTCAACGGCATTCCCGCGCACGGGTTCGCGTTCGGCGCAGTATCGGCAGGGCGACTCGAAGACGGGCGGTGAGCTGCGGTTTGGAGGCCTGCCGAGGCTGTCAGAGGTGTATCTGGAGTTCTATCTGTATCAGCCGAGTGGTCAGGAGAACCCGTCGATTGGCACCGCGGTCCGCGTACCCGTCGACGGGGAGAACGACAAGTTCTTCCGGCTCTGGTCGGGCGCGTACGGCTCGACGGCGTTCAAGTATGGCGCCAGCACCTGGGGCAGCGCGGGGGTCGGGATGCTCGGCACCGAATTCACCCGTAACGCCGGGGATCGCGTGGTGGGCATGGGTGAAGGTGGCAGCGCGTACCAGCAGTCACCGAAGTATCCGACGATTGGCAGTGCGGCTTTGCTTGGCCGGTGGGTGCGGGTCCGGATTCGCGCCAAAGTCGCCAGCGCCGCGAACAACGACGGCATCATTCAGATCTGGTTTGATGGTACCCAGGTGATCAACAAGACCAATCTGCCCAGCTACGCGTGGAATGGCGTCGGGAATTACTTCGAAGCGGGATACTTGCTGGGTTGGGCGAACAGCGGTTTCGCGCCGGGCGTCAACATGTACGTGGATGACGTGACGATCTCGACCGGCGGATTCCCCTCCGGCCTGTAACGCCCGGCGCCACGAGCCGGCCATTGGCCTGCGCCTTGATCCAGGTGCCGAGCACCACGATGGCCCGGTGTCACGCGAGCACGCATTTCCTCAGTCGGGGAATGCGTGCTCGCATTTTTAGGATGTGCCGGAGGCCGTCGTTGTACGCGCGTTGGCAGTCGCCCGCGCCTGTGGCCTTTCCCTCGAAACGCATCACCTACACCGACCAACGGAGACCCTCGTCCAAGTGGTCGCGCGTTGAGGCGCACGACTCAGCCAGGATGCTCCGGACGGATTGACTTGCCAAACGCGCTGACGACTGTTCGCAGTTTCCCGCCCGCCGTTCTTGGAATGGAGTCCACGCGCACAAACTCGATCGTCATCGAGGTGCCCAGGCGCACTTTCAGCGCTCGCACGAGCGCGTCGCGGTCCGCGTCGCGGAAGCCATCCAGCGCCACCACCTCCAGCCGAACCTTGTCGATGGCCTGTTGCACCACCCGCGCCTCATGCAGCGTACTGACGGCCTTGAAGATCGGATCGATGCGGCCAATACGGCGCCCGTCTGGCGTCAGAATTACATCATCCATTCGACCGACAATTGCCGATAGGGTCGGGAACGGTAGCCCGCACGGGCACGGCTCCGGTGCCCACTTCGCGAGATCCCCCATGCGGTATCTGACGAGCGGCATGGCCGGGTTGATGAATCCTGTCGCGACGATTTCGCCCTCCTCGTCGGGTGCAGCGGCCTCTCCCCGTTCGTTCAAGATCTCTAGGAAGCCGTAATCCGTGTTCGCGTGATAGCCGCCGAGCGAACATTGCGTGATGAACGCAACCATCTCCGCCGAACCGTAGTGATCAAGGACGCGGCAGCCGAAGGCAGATGCGATGACTGCCCTAACCTCCGGCATAAGCGTCTCAGACGAGGTGATTACCGCCGCCGGTTTGAGGCTGGTTCCGCCGCGCTGCACGATGCGCCGCGCAAGC
The DNA here is from genome assembly GCA_031127095.1 of Gemmatimonadota bacterium. Lineage (GTDB taxonomy): Bacteria > Gemmatimonadota > Gemmatimonadetes > Gemmatimonadales > Gemmatimonadaceae > Gemmatimonas. Next base: position 15,488 of record JARIEX010000058.1, on the reverse strand, counting down.
GGCTCAATGCTGGAGGGGTAGGCGTCGATGAGCTTCGGCGCGAAGCGCTCGAGCGCGTCGATGTACCGGTCCAGTGTCGCAGCCCCGATGTGATACGACGACAGCAGGAGCTGATTGGCGGCGAAATTGCGGCGCCAGAGCGGCCCTGTCGAGACGTCTGGAGGAACGATTGGACGACCGGCAAACGTCGCGACTCGGTCCCCGGATTCGACACCGGACCATCGTTTAAAACGCTCGAAGAAGCCATAATTCGACTGGAGAGCCTCCGCGGTGGCCCAGATCGAAAGTGCTCGACCCGTGGTGCCTCCGGTATGGATCTGCGTCAATCGCTTTCCCCGATACTCCTGCGACAGCATCGATTCGCCCGCCTGCTGAACATCCGCCTTGGTCAGTAGCGGCCACGCCAGCAGCGCCGTAACGGCATCTTCCGTCATGGTCGCATCAGGTAGCCTGAGCGACCGATAATAGGGAACCGCGCGACGCGCGTGGTGCAGCGTCGCCCGGAGGGTCTCTTGCTGCCGTCGATGTAATTCTCCTGCACCGAGCGTCGCACCGTGTACGAGCGCGTGAACAAGGCGCTCGTGCGACCCGCCATACCGTGTTGCTCGAAGCTTGGCACCGTAGGCCGAAAGGGCGAGCTCCTGCAGGAATATTGGCAGCCGATAATAGAGGTCCAGTACGGCCATCACCTAACCCGCTTGAGAATGGGCAGCAGCTTGTTACGTACCGTGCGGGTCAGCAATTCGAAAAATACCTCACCCGAAAAGCGGTGGACATTCCGCGCCACGTACCGATATGCTAGCAGCTGCTGTCGGCGAAGCGATTGTCGGACCGCACGCGAGTACTCCGCGACGGGTAGCCCACGGCCGCTGAGCGTCGGGAGAGGCTTTGGCGAAACGGTGACTGAAAAGTCGCTGCCAATTTCAATAGTCGTGGTGGTGATGGACTTCAGCGCATTCTTCGTGCAGACGCACGTGAGAACCGCGCCAACGCGGGCTTCCGGCAGCCAAAACATATCCGAACAGAAGTTTCCAAGGCTGTACGCGATGACGCCATCGTGGTATCGCTCAATAGGTCGCATCACATGAGGATGATGGCCAACAACGATTCGGGCGCCAGCTTCGACTAACTGCCGCGCTGCGCTCGTTTGATCATCCGATGGCTGCGCAAAGAACTCATCACCCCAGTGCAGTGACACGACTGTCACATCGCACAGCTGCGCGAGGCGTCTGACATCACTTACAGCCTCAGCGAGGCTCCCCTCAGCGAATGGAGGTTGCGCTTGACCGTACTGCCGTGGGCGCCAACAGTAGCCAAGAAATCCCACGCGGATGCCATTACGGGTCAGGATTTCCGGCCGAGTGGCCCACGGCGCGATGCCTCGGCGGCCGATTGCGATCAACCCGGCACTGTCGAGGGCATTGATCGTATCTGCGTATCCCAGAGCGCCGTGCTGATTCGCGTGATTGTTTGCCGTCCCCATCACCGTGAACCCGGCCTCGCTTAGTGCGTGAGCGACCTCCGGTGCTGCACGCATTTGATCGCGATGCCAGCGCGTTTTTCCAGTCCCGTTGGGGGTCAGCGGCGCTTCAAGATTGCCGAGTACGATCTCGGAATGCTGGAAGAGCGATTCCACTTTACGGATGGCGCGTCTGAAATGGTGACCGGGCCATCGGCTTGCCATGCCCCAGCCAACGCAAACGGCCGAGTCACCGGGCATGATGTCGCCAACGATGGTGACCCGAACGGTCGGCTCATCAGGGTGATCCGAGGCTGTCATTCGACCAGTGCTGCTGCAGCGGCGTGAAACCCGCAGGGGATGCACGGTGGACGGCGCTCCACGGGGGCCATCACCTGACCTCACTCCGATGTGCCTGGGTCTCGACGCCTCTCGGCACAGTTGCCCTGGTGAACACGATGCGGAATAGGCCCCAGATGCGGGCGTAAAAGTAAATGGTGTACAGTAGAAGCGACTTCAGCGGAATGAAGGCACCTCCTCGGAGCAGGACTCGGTATGCCACGGCCACCGTGGGCACGATCAGGATCAGCACCCCCGACCCCAGCGCGCGCACCGAGGGCGCGCCGGGGCCGACGGCGATCCATCCCAGCGCCACCAGAGACAGCGCTAGGTGCGCAAGACTCATGAGTGTGACGCGATCCAGCCGATCCCTCTGCCGCGCTCCGAGCATGCCGAGGCTATGCCAAACTTGCTTCTTGAAGAAGCCCGTCAGGCTATTCATGTTACGAAGGTGGATCAGCGATACGCGCCGTGTCTCGAAAATTCTGCCCCCGTGCTGAATGATTCGACTGCACAGCTCTGCATCTTCGCCTGTGATCAGTGACTCGTTAAAGCCACCAACCGCGTCAAAGGCATGCCGCCGTAGCATCATGTTGCCGCCGGGAAGTAAGCTCGCGTCCCCATCGCGCGGTGGGCAGTTGAGCCGCATCCAGGTTTCTTCGACCCAGTGCACATCGGGCGGCAGATCATACATCGAACCAACCATGGTCGCATCGACTTCTCGCAGCACGTCGACGGCCTTGGTTACATAGTCGGCGGGAACAAGACAGTCGGAGTCCACGAAGCTTACATAATCCGACGGCTCGCTTGCGGCCCCGGCATTCCGGAGTGAAGAGATACTCCGGTTCGCGTGGCGCAGCAGGGTCGCGTCGGTGCCAATCTCGGCCTGCAACCACTCCCACGTGCCGTCCGTAGATCCGTTGTCGACGACCACCAGTTTCGCATTGCCGTAGTAGCGCGTTGCCGTGTGGGCCTTCCGGACGCACTCGATGACTTGATCGCGCCGGTTGAACGTCGGCATGACCATAATGACCCGAGGCTTCTTCTGGTGATCGTCTGGGGCGGTTATCGTAGCCATAGGGTTTTTGCTGCTGGTCAAGGACGCCGCACGTGCGCGCGACGTTGCATCGGCATCGGATGCTTGGCCCCCTCTCGAGCGCAGTGAACTCGGGGGCGTGACTGGATTCTGTCCACCGACCGGGACGATGCTGCGTCCTTGGCGATCTGGTGCCCTTACTGGCGGACTCGAGCGTTTGCCGCTCAGCGAATCGCGGCTTCATCCGCACCGCCTGAAAGCCCCATTGCCATCCGGCTGCCGCCAGCGAGGCCAGCCGCACCGCGAAATGCCTTGCCGCGCTGCGCATGCCGGACACCGCCGGTGTCGCTCGTGATGCGCGCAAGAGACATTGCGAGTGCCATGTTCATCCAATAGTAGGGATAGTAGAGCACGGTGATGAAGAAGCCGCTGGCGAGGAAGCCGATCATCGCTCCGTCAAGCCCGTAGGTCATTGCCCAGAGGACGCGATCCGGCGTTTTTGACCGGGCTGATACGCGGCGCCGTGACTGTGCGTTTTGCCAAAAAAATGCGCCTGTCATGCCGACGAACACGAAGAGCCCGGTGAACCCAAGCTCGGATACCGCCTCGATCAGGTAATTGTGCGGAAGTTCACCCTCCGGGTTGTAGCGCTGCTGATAATACGGAATCCAGTTCCGATAGCCGATGCCAAGCACGGGGTGCGCCTTGGCGATTTCGATTCCGTCCTTCCAGTAGGTCAACCGTCGGACAGAATCTTCGTCCGTACCCGCCTCTCGCCAGCGCGCCTTGTTGCCCTCCGGCAGGACGATCCATGTCAGGGCGGCAAGCGGAACCATGATCACAATGGCGCGAAGGCGGTAGGGGCTGCGCCACACCACCCAGGCGGCGATTATGCCGGCCCCCAGCAGCGCTCCCCGGGACGAACTCGCAACAATACTGATCAGGCCGCTAGCCGCGATTGCCAGCATGATCAGGCGTCGATTTTTTGATAACCGGGGCCAGACGCCGAGTGTCAGGTATCCCGCGATCGGCAGAAAGACGCACATTTCGATGCCGAACTCGCCCGAATTCTGGAACCAGCCCGGCCCACCGGAGACGCCCCACGCTACAAACGAAAAGCCCGAACCGATCCAGGCCTGCACCCCATGCTGTGACATCTTCATGTTCCACAGCACGAACCCGAGTAACTGCAATAGGAACTCGCTCCGGGTCCTGACGCCCCCGCCCACGATCAGCATGAGGAGCAGCCAGTTGATCCAGAAGTCTTTGCTGTCCCATGAGGACGCGGGATATTGCGCGGTCAGCGACGAGGCGACGATGACCAGCGTGAAGAGCGCTACCGAGCCCCACAACGCCTTGGATTTGAACCGCAATCGCCCTTCGAGCACCGTGAGGCCAACTGCTGCAAACAGAAAGAGCTTGGGCCATGGCGCGACATCGAGCCATGAGTAGATGCTCTGCGGGCGGACGTATTCGAAAAAGACGTACAGGAACGTCGCCCAGAACGCCGGCGACTGCTGCCGCATCGTGCGCCAGATGACGCGCAACTCGAGGGACTGCAAAGCATCGCCGCTGCCGTCAGCCGGAGAGCGGCGCTGGCGACCACGGGCCGCCGAGGCAGGATGAGCGGAGACTTGAGGCATGCGACGTGGTTGGACAGCGGCAGGAGAATGCAGCGAAGCGAATCGCCCGATTTTTGCAAGTTAACAGGAAGACGGTCGCCGCCGCCGTTCGATACAATCCGCAGGAGCCGTCTGGCCGTCGTTCGCGCCCACGCCAGCCTCATCGTGGCGGTCGCGGGTGACGACCAACTCCCCGGGTCGTCTTCGGTGTGCGTACCATAAAACGTTCCACCTTCGCCGCAGTGACCGCCGCTCTGGCGCCGTTGCACATTCCGGGATTTGCCGTGACGATGAACATTCAGACCACACCGGGTGTCGTCGGCAGGACGGGCCCGCGCCTTCTCCGGAAGGCGCAGCGGCAGCTGGCACGCCTGCGCTTCGCGGCCACCGGCCGGGACACCCGCGCGGTCTTTGCGGTCGGGAGTGGCCGGTCGGGTACCGATCTGGTCGTCCATTGCCTGGGACAGTCGCTCGAAGTCGCCGTGCTGAATGAGGACAACCCGGCCGTCTTCGACCACTGGCGGCTGCGCGAGCTGACCATCGTGCGAAACGAGATCGCACGCGCCGGCGCGGAAATCGCGCTCCTCAAGCCCATCGTCGAAACGCAGAGGGTCGCCGAGCTGCTCGACGCCTTTCCCGGGAGCCGAGCGCTCTTTATCGTGCGCCATTTCCACGATACGATCAACTCCCGCGTAAAGTTCTTCGGCGATAGCCAACAAGGTATGGTTGATACTTGGCTCGCTACCGATTTCGAACGGTTCCAGGCACTTCCCGCGGCCGTGCGCGAGACGGTGAGGGTCGCTTGGGCCGTCGATCAGAGTACCACTACCGCGGCCGCCATCGCGTGGCTGGTTATCAACGCCTCGTATGTGTACCTCCAGCTGCACGCGGATCCGCGGGTGCAGCTCATGCATTACGAATCGCTCGTCGGCGAGTCGGTGCCCTGCCTGAAGCGCACCTGCGACTTCGTCGGGATCGCCTACCACGACCGGATGACTCGTGAAATCTATGGGACGTCGGTCCGCCGTACCGAGCCCCCCGAGTTACCGCCGGGCCTTGATGCGGCCTGTACGGCGCTTTGGACCACGCTCGCCGTTCCCTCCGGCAGCATATGAACGTCCCGCTGCTTCTCACGGCAACCATCGTCATCGTTACCGTCGCTGCGCTGGTCCGAGAGTGGGCAGCGCCCGCGCTGGTGATCACTATGGCCATGGTGGCGTTGCTCGTCACGGGAGTGACCACGCCGGCTGAGGCCCTCGCTGGTTTCGCCAATCCAGCGCCGATCACCGTGGCCGCCCTGTTCATCATCGCCCGCGCCGTAGAGCGCACCGGCGCGCTCCGCCCACTGCTGGATCGCGCGTTGCGCCCCGATGGAACGGAAGGGGCCAATCTGGCCCGGTTGCTTTCACCGGTGGCCTTCGTGTCGGCGTTCTTGAACAACACGCCGATCGTGGCAATGCTGATTTCGCCGGTAACGGCTTCGGCTGAGCGGAGTGGGCAAAGTGTATCGAAGTACCTCATGCCCATCTCGTTCGCGGCGCTGTTCGGCGGGATGATCACCCTGATCGGCACCTCTACCAACCTCGTGGTCTCTGGGTTGATGGAGCAATCGGGTTACGCCCCCCTCGGGATGTTCGAGCTCACGCCCGTCGGGCTTCCGCTGGCCATCGTCGGCGTTCTGGCCATGGCGGTGCTCGCACCGCGGCTGCTCCCCGCTCGCCGCGGCATCAAGGAGCAGTTCAGCGAGGAGTTCCGCGAGTTCACAATCGAGATGGAAGTTGAACCCGACGGCCCGCTGGTTCAGCGGACGGTCGCCGAGGCCGGCTTGCGCCATCTGCAGGGGGTTTTTCTTGGCTGGATCCGTCGCGACGACCGCGTGGTGTCACCAGTCGCGCCGGACGAGGTGCTCATGGTGGGCGATCGCCTCGGCTTCGTGGGTGGAGTGGATCGCGTGATGGACCTGCAGAGTATGCCCGGGTTGCGGATGGCCGCCCACAAGCATGTGCGGGGGCTCGATTCCGGGGAGCATCGGTTTCTCGAAGTCGTACTCGCAGCCATTTCTCCGTTAGTTGGTCGCACGCTCAAGTCCGCCGATTTTCGCGAGGAATACCAAGCCACCGTCCTCGCGATTCATCGGTCCGGAGAGCGCATCGCTGGAAAGCTCGGCGAGGTTCCCCTCGAGGCGGGCGACACGCTGCTGCTGTTGGCCGATCGGGGGTTTGCCGCGCGCTGGCGCGACCGGCGGGACTTTCTACTCGTTTCGCAACTGGACGGGGCGCTGCCGGTGAGTTCACGAAAGGCGTGGATCGTTCTCGTGATCACGGCCGTCATGATCGTTGGGGCGGCGCTGGATTTCATTCCGATTCTGGAGGGGTCGCTCCTCGCTGCGATGCTGATGGTGACCACTGGTGTGTTGACGCCCAACGAGGCGCGGAACGCGGTGGAGATCGATGTCGTGCTGCTGATCGCGGCCTCGTTCGGCATCGGGACCGCTATCGAGACGTCGGGATTGGCGGCGCTGGTGGCTGGCTGGATCGTGACGCCCATGATGGCCCTCGGACCCGTCGCCGTGCTGGCCGCGATCGTGCTCGCCACACTGGTCATCACCGAGCTGATCACCAACAATGCGGCGGCCGTGCTGATTTATCCCATCGCGGTAGCCGCTGCGACCGGCATCGGGGCCGATCCACGCGCGTTCGGTGTTGCGATTGCGATCGCGGCCTCGGCGTCCTTCCTGACACCGATCGGCTACCAGACGAACGCGATGGTGTTCGGACCCGGGGGCTACCGCTTTGGTGACTATTTTCGTCTCGGCCTGCCGCTGACACTGCTGGTGTTCGTCGGCACGGTCTTTCTTGTTGCACTTCGCTGGGGGATGTGGTGATCTCGACGGAACAACTGGTACAGGTCGTACATAATGCCGGTACGGCAATTCTCGCGGTTTATCACGCCGCGACGCCGATCGCCGTCGAACAGAAGGCGGATGCGTCGCCGCTCACGGAGGCGGATCGTCGCAGTCATGACGTGATCATCGCCGCCTTGACGGCGCTGACCCCCGCGATCCCCATCGTCTCCGAGGAGGATGCGGGCGCGGAGGACCCGGTGGCGCCACTGCGCGGAGACTATTGGCTGATCGATCCGTTGGATGGCACCAAAGAGTTCATCAAACGGACTGGTGAGTTCACGGTCAACATCGCGCTCGTGCACGACGGGCGCCCCGTAATGGGGGTGGTCTACGCTCCCGTTCTCGGAACCACGTGGGTGACGACGAACGGGGGGGCCGAGCGCTGGGCCGGAGACGAGCGTCTGCCTATCCACGTGACACGTACTCACGCGGCCGTGCCGCTGCGCCTCGTCGCGAGTCGGGATCACGCCGGCCCGCAGGTTCGCGCGCTGCTGGCGCGCTTGCCGGACGCGAGCACGCTCAGCATGGGCAGCTCGCTGAAATTCTGCCTGATCGCGGAGGGCCGCGCCGATCTGTATTTTCGCGATGGGCCAACCATGCCGTGGGACACGGCGGCGGCGCATGCGGTTCTCGCCGCGGCCGGCGGGGAGGTCTTCGACACGGCTGGTGTGCCGCTGCGCTATCACGCTCCCCGGGTGCTCAATCCGTATTTCGTCGCGGTCGGGGATACGCACCTCGACTGGCTTCCGTTCCTTTCCACAGGCGACGCACCATGAAGGCTGATGTCCGGGGGCACCTCTATGCCCTTGAAAACGAGTCCATCCACGTGCTGCGGGAAGTGGCGGCGCAGTTCGAGCGCCCTGTCCTGCTCTTTTCCGGGGGCAAGGACTCGATCGTGGTGGCCTGGCTGGCCCGCAAGGCGTTCCATCCGGCACCGATTCCGTTCCCGCTGCTCCATATCGACACCGGGCACAATTTCGGCGAGACCATCAGCTTCCGGGATGACTTTGCGACGCTGCTCGGGTGCGACCTGCGCGTGGCGTCCGTCCAGGACTCGATCGATCAGGGGCGGGTGGCGGAGGAAAGCGGGCCACTGGCCAGCCGGAATGCGCTGCAGACCGTGACGCTGCTCGATGCCCTGCGCGACCACCGCGCGGATGCCGCGATCGGCGGTGCTCGTCGCGACGAGGAAAAGGCGCGCGCCAAGGAGCGATTCTTCTCGCACCGTGATCGCTTCGGACAGTGGGACCCGAAGAACCAGCGCCCCGAGGTGTGGAGTCTGTACAACGGGCGCAAGCAGCAGGGCGAGCACTTTCGGGTGTTCCCCATTTCCAACTGGACCGAAATGGATATCTGGCAATACATCGCCATGGAGGAGATTCCGATGCCGTCGCTCTATTTTGCCCACGAGCGGGACGTCTTCCTTCGTGACGGGATCTATCTGGCGAAAACCGATTTCATCACGCTGATGGAGCACGAAACGATGGAACGTCACGTCGTCCGTTTCCGCACGATCGGCGACGCGACCTGCACCGGCGCTGTGGTGTCCGTTGCCTCGACGGTCGAGGAGATCATCGTCGAGACGGCGGCCGCCCGGGTCACGGAACGCGGTGGCCGCAGTGACGACAAACGGTCCGAAGCCGCGATGGAAGACCGGAAAAAGGTGGGGTACTTCTGATGTCCATCACGACGGCCTATGCCGGTATGGATCTGCTGCGCATCGCGACCGCAGGAAGCGTCGACGATGGCAAGAGCACCCTCATCGGACGACTGCTCTACGACACGAAATCGATCTTCGAAGATCAGATGGAGCAGATCGAGGGGGCCAGTCGCCGGCTCGGTGAGGAGGGCATCAATCTCGCGCTGCTCACCGACGGATTGCGGGCGGAACGCGAGCAGAAGATTACGATCGACGTGGCGTACCGATACTTCGCGACCCCCCGTCGCAAGTTCATCATGGCCGACACGCCCGGCCACGTGCAGTACACCCGGAACATGGTCACCGGCGCCTCCACGGCCGATCTCGCCGTGGTGCTCGTGGACGCCCGGAAAGGCGTGCTCACCCAATCCCGTCGGCACGCGTTCATTGCCTCGCTGCTCGGCATTCCGCATCTCGTGGTGGCCGTCAACAAGATGGATCTCGTGGATTGGTCGGAAGAGGTCTTCCGGACCATCGTGGCGGACTTCACGGCGTTCGCGGGCAAGCTCACGGTGAGCGATATCACGTTCATTCCGATGTCGGCGTTGCTGGGTGACAACGTGGTCACGCCGTCAACGCGTATGCCGTGGTTCCAGGGTGGACCGTTGTTGCACCATATGGAGAGTGTGGCACCCGGAAAGCGGCGCAACACGATCGACTTTCGCTTCCCGGTGCAATCCGTGGTGCGGCCGAACCAGTCCTTTCGCGGCTTCGCGGGAACCGTCGCCTCGGGCTCGGTTCGGGTGGGCGACGAGGTCCTGTCCCTGCCGTCCGGCGTTGGATCGCGCGTGAAGAGTATCGAGACGTACGATGGATCACGCGAAGGCGCCGAGGTCGGCGACGCCGTGGTCGTGACGCTCGAGGACGAGATCGACGTCTCGCGCGGCGACATGATCGTGCGACGGAAGAATCTCCCGGCCGTGTCGGATCGATTCGAGGCCTACATCTGCTGGATGAACGAGACGCCCATGGAGATCGGGCGGGCGTACGCGCTGATGCACACGTCGCGTGAGGTACAGGCCTTTGTGGAGCGCATCGAGTATCGCGTGGATGTGGACACGCTGCATCGTGATTCGGCGTCGACGTTGGCGGTCAATGAGATCGGCCGCGTGGAGATCATCACCGCCAAGCCGCTCTGCTTCGACAGCTACCGGGTGAACAGCGCGACCGGCAGCTTCGTCCTCATCGATCCGGCCACCAACGTGACCGTCGGTGCGGGAATGATCCGCGGTGAGACCAACCCGCTGGAGCGGGAGGAGCGGCCGCGGGTCTCGCCGAACGTGCGCTGGGACGCGTGGAACATTCCACGCGACGAGCGCGAGTCTGTGCAGGGTCACCAGGCGGCGGTACTCTGGATCACCGGGCTGTCCGGGGCCGGCAAGAGCACGATCGCCCGCGCGGTCGAGCGCCGGCTGTTCGCCGAAGGGTATCGGACGATGCTGTTGGACGGCGATCAACTGCGGCATGGCCTCACCGCCGAACTGGGATTCAGTCCGGCAGACCGGGCCGAGAACGTTCGGCGGGCCGGCGAGGTCGCGAAGCTGTTCTTCGAAGCTGGTCACGTGGTGCTCTGCACGTTCGTTTCGCCGTATGCACGCGACCGTGACGCCGTGCGGGCGCTGTTTCCGGAGGGGCGCTTTGCCGAGGTGCACGTGACGGCCTCGTTGGACAGGCTGCGGGCGCGCGACGTGAAGGGACTGTACGCGCGCGAGGCCGCAGGTGAAAAGGTGGGAATGTCGGGGGTCACCTCGCCGTACGAGGTGCCGACGGCGGCCGAGCTGGTGGTGGACACCGGCGCAACGTCGGAGGAAGCGTCCGTCGAGGTCGTGCTCCAACTCGCCATGAATCTCTCCCCGCGACGGGAGGGTGGATCGGCGTGACGCCCACCGTCACGGTGCTGGTGCCCACGTACAATCGTCGGCTGCTGCTCTCGCGTTGCCTCGACAGTCTGCTGACTCAGACGCATCCGCCGGCACAGATTGTGGTGGTGGACGACTGTTCGACCGACGACACGGCGGAATACCTGGCGTCTCTCGGGGGACGGGTGCAGGCTTTGCGTCCGCCGAGGCAGGGCGGCAAAGCGGCTGCCCTCAATTTTGCGCTCCCGTCAGTGGTCGGTGATGTCCTGTGGGTATTCGACGACGACGATGTGGCCTATCCCGCCTCGGTCGGCCGCATTGCGGCGGCGTTCGCTGCGCATCCGTCTGCATCGTTCGTGTTCGGCGCGAAGGATGTGGCGGATGGCTTGCCCGACGGCAGCTTTGGGCCCGTGCAGTGGACGCTGCGGTCGCCCGATGTGCGCGGCCATGCCGTGTTTCCTCGCTTGCTGGAGGGGTGCTTCTTGGGCGCGGCGCGACTGGCTGTCCGAACCAGTCGCGCGCGGGCGGTCGGCGGATACTCGGAGGCACTCCTGCGATCGCAGGACTACGACTTCGCCCTCCGCGCGACGCGCGGCGTATCCGGAGAGCCGATCGAGGGCGCTGAGGCCCTGTTCCTGTTCAGACGCCACGACGGCGTGAGGGGGCCCGCCGCCGACCCGCATGCCGAGGACCAGCGCCGACAGCGCTGGCTGCAGTACGACCAGCGGATCTTCCAGCGACTCCGGTCGGAACTGCTCCTGGAAGAGTATGCGTGGTGCGGCGACGGGAAGTCCGCCCCGCTCCCTCAGCGGGCTCTGCTTTTACGACGCGGCCTGATGATGTCTCGCCGGCAGCTTTTTGCCGAGCTGGTCGAAGATCTCGATGCGGCCGCGAACGAGACACCCGAGCAGCATCTCTCCGCAGACGAGCAGGCACTGCTCGAGCGTATCGTGTTCGATCAGCCGTACTACGACCAACGCGCACTCATCGAGCAGCCCGATGCGTTCGAGTCGGTGCGACGGTGTGTCGTCAGGTACTCACCGTACCGGGCTGCGCTGCGTGCCATCGCGATCCGCCGACTGAAGGCTGCGGTGCGGCATCGAACGGGCGTCGCCCCGGCCGCCACCTTTCGCCTGCTGCTGCAGACCCTGTTCTGAGTCCGCGAGCACGGCGAAAGCGGGCGGTTCGCTTCGGGCGTCAGCGAGGGATCCGATCCACGCTCACGCGAAGGCGTTCAAGGCGCAACCGGCTCAGCACGGGCCCGATCAGCAGTTGCGGGACCATGATGCCGACGTGCCCCGTGTTCCATTCCATGAGCTCCGGATGGCCGGCGGTGTTGATCGCGATGTCCCAGCCAATGAGCCCGAATTGGGGCACGGACCGATGGAGGCGCAGGCACACCTCGATCGCATCGCGAAGACCGGGCACTTCGAGACCACCGAATACGATCCCGTTGTCGGGATGTGAGCGCACGAGGGACCAGTGACCGAGCACGCCGAGGTCGGCGAGTCGCCCCGTGTCGATATGGATCGGGATATGTAAACCGTCCGCAGCACGAATATGCTGGGCGCTACCGGTGCCGACTTTGAGGGTCGCGAAGGCCAGATGCGGATCCTCGCCGTATGCGAGGGCCGTACCCACGCGAAGGGTCGCGGTGCACCCGGGAGACAGGGCATCGAAGAACGGCCCTTGGACGATGCCGCGTTGAATGACCACATTGCCGCTCAACGAAGGCAGGACCGAGTCGAAGGTATCGGGCGTGATCCGTCGTACGCCGATGCCCTGCCGCGACCGCTCCGTCTTCACGTACGCCACCTGCCCGGATTCGAAGATCCGGTCGCGGACGGCGGTTTCCGGCACCACGTTTCCATCCGGGTCATACCAACGACCTGACACGCGATACAGCAGGTCGGGCAGGATGTCCGTGCGGAGGATTCGGGTGGCAAGCGAGCGGGCCGAGCCGAGTCCGTGATATCGCGTAGAGATTTCCGGGACGGCCACGAGTGCGAAGTAATCGTCCGGGATCCACCCCGGAATGAGCTCGCCATGGAAGGTGGCCAACGTACGCAACCACGGCGCGTACCGGCGGTCACCCAGTGCCTGCTGCGCGTAATCATCTACAGTACGCCGAAGCGATCGCGAAAGCGGACGCACGCCGGGATGGCGCAACACACCTTGGAGGGCCGTGAACGCCTCGCGATGATACACGGCCTGACGCTGCAGGACGTGAAGCCGACGGCCAGGACTGAGCAGCCGACGCTGAATCTGCAGGAGCAAAGCCTTCATGTAATCGTGACCTCGAGAGGGTGCGTCAGTGGCCGGGTAGGTTCCACATCGCGCCGTAGCGAAGATCCATTTCCGGTGCATGCGCAAAGAGTACGCCCGCTCCGGGAGTGAATGTCAATTCGCCGGCGACGATGCGTCCATCGACGTTGTACAGATCAACGCGTACGAAGTCAAACCCCCGGGCCAGCGCCTCGGCCACCTCGCGCATGCGTTCGATCTCGCTCGGCAGGGTGAAGGGGGTGTCGGGCGCCCCCCGCTTGCCGGCGAACACGAGCGGTTTCAGATCCTCGTCGAACACCACGCGTCGGCGGTCACCAAAGCGATCGATGTCGACCCACAGCATCTTCGCCTTCCCGTGGAACACGTAGAACTTGTAGTCAGCCGGCAGCTGGCCGTCCTGATGTTGCAGGAGTTCTTCGGCAATGATCCGCGGTGGAATACTCTTGTAGTGGTACTCGCGTGACCTGAGGTAGAATCTACGCTGGAGCACGCGCTCCAATGCCTCGGTCGTCGCTGCCAAGTCCAGCTGTGCCGGGTCGCGTACGATGATGTTGCCACCGCTCATATGCGTGCCCTTGAGGATGCACGGTCCGGGAAGCCCCCGGAGATTGAGCTCGCCGGTGGTCCTGCCCACGGCATAGATTGCCGGCAGATACTCGCCGCCGATTCGCTCGGTGATGAATGCGCGCGCCTCCAGCTTGTCGGCGGTTCGCGAGTATACCGTATCATACTGGTACAGCATCCGCCAGAGGACTTTCTCGCTCAGAAGGCGAGGCGCCTCGAGATTGGGGAGCCGGCCGAACTTCTCAAGATAGTGCCCTTCCATGACGGGGCGATCGACGCGACGCCTGACGGCCGGGATCTCGAGCGCGACGTGCCACCAGAAGGCGCGACCAAGTGCGCCTACTCGACGGCGAAGTGAGCGAACAAGGGACATTGGGAGGAATCGGAGAGCTGAGTGGAGATCCAGGTACGCAGACTTTCGGAGCCGATCACCGGACGCACGCCTGGACGAGGCGCGAGTCTGTTAAGGTTGAGAGCCAAGCGCCGGCGAAGCGCCCCGGTGCGATGGGTCTCCGGTACCAGTACTGCTCCAGACTGCCAGTGACTGCCTTCAGTAACGTGACGTTGGCGGCGAAGGCGTGCCAGTGATCCAGACTGCGGAGCCGATGACGCGCCATCGCAGCGCCACCCGCAGCCGCGCGAGTCGCGCCAGCAACACGAGTGCCCTCCACGCCTGTAGAATGTCACCGGTGCGCAGCGACTGCCACACTGCGCGGCGTAGCCTTGGCACGTACCACGCGCAGAGGCGCGCCGCCGACCATGAACACGCGCGGGCCGTCGAGATCGCGCGGACGGCTTCCAGATAATGGAGGAAGACGCGAAGCGCCGTGCTGCCCATGCGGACGGCGTTCTGTGAGACGCCCTCAGCATGTACACGGTACCTGAGTGTCGGTGTGCCCACGGTCATGATCGGCCCTCGCAACACCAGCTTGAGCCACAGATCCCAGTCTTCGCAGGGGATCACGCGGCTCTCGAAACCGCCGCACTGCACGAACGCCGAGCGACGTACCATCGCGGCACCCGGCGAGGTGATCGAGGACCCGAGAAGCACGGCCGGCGGCAGCGCTCGCGGGTCGGACGGATGGCGTCGCCACTTGGTGGGGATTCCATCGCCGAACAGTTCCACGTCGCCTGTGACGGCGTGCCATTCCGGGTGATCGTCAAGCAACGCGCGCATAGTCGCAACGCCACCATCGGCCAGCAAATCGTCGTCGTCCAGCATGATTAGCAAGTCGCCCGCCGCGAGATCCGCGCCGGCGTTGCGGGCAGCACTCACGCCGGCCTCGGGCAGGACCAGCAGGCGTACCCGCGCTTCCAGACTGGCGCGTAGCCACGTCAGATATTCGGGCGTACAGCCATTGGCTGCCACGATGATCTCGTCACCCGGGGCCATGTTGCGCAAGGCGGACGCAATGGTCTCACCGATATATCCGCGGTCCCGGTGCGTGGGGATGACCACGGACACCCGACCCGGTGCCGCAGCGTCACTGATGGTCATGAACGAATTCGAGGTCAATACGACGTTGAAGAAGGGCTGTCGCGAGCTCGACGGGAAATCCTGACGTCTCTGCATCGCGTGAGAGCATAACCATCCGGTCGCATCCGCTGGCTGCGGGCGAATCGAGTAAACTTATGACGTACCGTAACTCATCCGGTCACTCTGTTTCTGAGCTTGTGATGCTGACTCGATTGGATCGACGTCGCCGCGGGGTGCTCGTC